>JAQUQK010000045.1 GCA_028716125.1 Thermoplasmatota archaeon
GGGCCGCGCAAGATTTCGCAAAACTCAATAAGCCCCTTGGAATATAAAGGAAGTGATAAAAATGGCAAAGACAGGAAGGCCGCCTAAGCCTACAGCCCTGAAAGTTCTGGAAGGCAACCCGGGCAAGCGGCCGCTACCGCAGAACGAACCGAAGCCTAAGCCACTTGCCCCGAAACGCCCGACATGGCTTACCGGCGAAGGGAAAAAGATGTGGGAACGGCTTGCACCAGAGCTTGAACAGTTAGGGCTGCTTACTGTTATCGATGGAGAAGCCTTTGCTGCAGCCTGCCAGTGCTGGAAAACATTTGTTGACTGCCAGCGGCATCTTAAAAAGCATGGTCTTACTTATGTTTACACAAACACTCAGGGAGCCGAAAACGAAGTAGGACGACCCCAGGTTAATATAGGGCAAAAGGCGCTAGACCAATTTCGGGGGTTTTGCTCTGAGTTTGGTTTAACGCCTTCTTCCCGGACCCGGATTGAAGTTAAAGCAACAGAAGGCGAAGACGATCCGATGGAGGCATTGCTTAGTGGAGTGAAATAAAAATGTATTTTGACAAGGTGAAAGCCGACAACGCTATAAATTTTATCAGGCAATTAAAACACACCAAAGGAAAATGGAAGGGCGTGTTTTTTACTTTGCTCCCTTGGCAGGAGCAAGCTTTAAGGGATATATTTGGTACTGTTCGGGATGATGGCCGCCGGCAATACACAATGGCATATTTGGAGATACCCAAAAAAATGGGCAAATCAGAACTAGCCGCTGCCGTAGCCTTGCAGGGGCTTTGTGCAGACAATGAATGGGCGGCTGAAGTTTATGGTTGTGCTGCTGACCGGGCGCAGGCCAGTCTTGTGTTTGATGTAGCCGTGGACATGGTGGATCAGAATCCGACACTAAAGAAAAATATTAAGCCGGTTCTCTCGCAGAAGCGGCTTGTTTATATGCCAACAAAATCCTTTTACCAGGTGCTCAGCGCGGAGGCATTCACCAAGCACGGTCTTAACGTTTCACGTGTTGTGTTTGATGAAATACACGCGCAACCTAATCGGGAGCTTTTTGATGTTCTTACAGAGGGTTCCGGTGACGCCAGGGAACAGCCGTTATATTTTATTATATCCACTGCCGGAAACGACCCCGATCGCCAAAGCATAGGTTGGGAAACCCACCAGATGGCAGTTGATATACTTACCGGGGTTAAACATGATCCTACCTTCTACGCCATGATTTATGGCCTTGACCGGGATAACCGGCGCATTTGGAAGGGCCAGGAATACGAAACGATAGACGCTGAACTTGAAGATGAAGAGCAGTGGCGCAAAGTTTGGATAGATAAAAAGATATGGGAAAAAGTAAATCCTAGCCTTGGCCATACCGTGGCATGGGAAAAAGCAGAAGAACAGTTCACCCGGGCTGCCGGCAATCTTGCTAAGGAGCGTAACTTCCGCTGGTTGCGGCTGAATAGCTGGGAAAAGCTGAAGACCACCGGCTGGCTGGGGCTGGACTTCTGGGATCTGTGCAAAGCCAAAATACAGTTAGACCGGTTAAGAGGCCGGCCATGCTACGCCGGCTTGGACCTTTCCAGCAAAATAGACATGACGGCCTTTGTGCTTCTATTCCCGCCGGACGATATAAACCGGAAATGGATAGTGCTGCCTATTTTTTGGGTGCCGGAGGATGCAGTTCCGGAACGAGTGCGTACAGACAAAGTGAAATATGATGAATGGGTGCAGCAGGGCTACTTAAAAACTACACCCGGCAACGTGATAGATTACAACTTTATCGAAAAAGAAATCATTGACTTACGGGGCGTATACGATATTCAGGAGATTGGTTTTGATCCCTGGAATGCCATGCAGACGGCCGTCAATTTGGAAAACGAGGACCTTACCATGGTGGAGGTCCGCCAGGGCTACAAGTCTATGTCACCGGCCATGAAGGAAATTGAGCAGTTGGCCCGGGGCAAAAAGCTGATCCATAGCGGGCACCCGATTCTGCGTTGGAACGTTGGCAATGTGGAAATAAAAATGGACGAAAACGAAAACATTCGGCCGGTGAAGGGCAAGGGTATCGAACGTATTGACGGCCTGGTGGCGCTGATCAATGCCATGGCCCGGGCCATGCTGAACGAAGATACCAGATCGGTTTATGAAGACCGCGGCGTGATAACGGTTTAGTTTAAAGGGGTGATGCGCGTTTGAACGTCACGACAAGAATTATAAAATGGCTGCAGAAAAGGAATATATTGTTAGACCCCGACTCCTGGCTGGTGCGTCATTTCTATCACCCGGTCCATAGCGGCATAGATGTGACGGAGCAGTCTTCCATGCGGTCCACAGCTGTATTTGCCTGTGTGCGGCTTATATCCGGGACAATAGCATCACTGCCGTTGCCGGTATATCAAAAGCTTAAACCGCGCGGCAAGGAGCGGGCCCCGGACGAGCCGCTTTACTACTTGCTGCATACAAGACCGAATGAAGAAATCTCCTCATACGTCTGGCGGCAGCTATCCATCGCGCACATGCTCCTATGGGGAAATGCTTATAGCGAAATTGAATATTTAAACGGCGCTCCGGTAGCAATCTGGCCCCTGCCGCCTTGGAAAGTCAGGGTTAAGCGTTCAGAACGGGGCAGCAGGTTTTACGAAGTAACTAATGACGCCGGCCAGGCTAAAATGCTACCATCCTGGAGCGTGTTACATTTTCCAAACATTACGCTGAACGGTATAACCGGTATGAGCTGTATCCGGGCCGGGGCAGAAGCTATAGGATTAAGTTTGGCGGCAGAAGAATTCGGCGCCAGGTTCTTTGGCGAAGGCGCCAATGTAGGCGGTATTGTTGAATATCCAGGCAAACTGAAGGGGGATAGCTTAGCGAGCTTTAAGGATTCTGTTAGGAGCGGCTACACCGGGCTGGGCAAATCCCACCGGCTGATGCTGCTCGAGGAAGGGCTGAAATATCACCGGGTAGGTATTCCGCCAAACGAGGCTCAATTTTTAGAAACAAGAAAATTCCAGGTGGGTGAAATTGGCCGGCTGTTTGGCATCAGCCAATTACACAAAATAGGAGACCTTGAAAGAGCAACGTTTAGCAACATTGAAGAACAAAACATTGACTTTGTGGTAGATACGATCCGGCCGCTACTTGTAAACATCGAACAGGAGCTAAACTATAAACTTTTTAACGAAAAGCAGCTTTTTGCGGAATTTGTCCTTGACGGGCTGCTCCGGGGTAACATCGTCAACCGCTATCAGGCCTACGCCACAGCCCGGCAATGGGGCTGGATGAGTGCTAATGATGTTCGGGAACTGGAGAACCAGAACCCGCTTCCAGGGGAACAAGGCAATATGTATCTAGTGCCGATGAACATGATCCCGGCGGACCAGATAGACATGTTTGAGCCCAAATTAACCGGGAAGCCGAAACTTGCAGACGACGATGATAGGAAAGCCAAAACATTATCAGAAGAAAGGCAGAACAAGCGCCGGTTGGCGCTTTTGCGTGTTCGGATGACGAAAAGCTACGAGAGTGTGTTTCGGGAGGCGGCGCAGAAAATAGTATCCCGGGAGAGGACACTAGTATTGCAAGCCATGGACAAGCACATGGGGGACCGCAGCCTATCTAGCTTTGATGAATGGCTGGAGGATTTTTACCGTGAGTTTAAACTGCGGGTGAAAAAGGGTATGCTGCCGGCCATAGCGTCCCTGGCCAATGCCATCCGGGGGCTTGTCGCGGAAGAGGTGCACTCAGAAGAGATAGATACGGATAGGCTTGTTGATGAATATGCAGAAGCACAGGCAGACAGGCATGTCATCCGTTCCAAAGCCACCATCCGGCAGCTGATACGCAAGGCAGAGGAGCAGGACCTGGACACGGTTGAGGTGGTTGCGGAACGACTGGACAAATGGGAGAAATCCCGGGCATTGCAGATTGCTAATGACTGTGCTGTGTCTGTAGCCAGCAAAGTTGCTGTAGCAGGTTTCACCTATGGCGGTGTGCAGTATTTGCAGTGGGTGGCTATTGGAGATAAACCCTGTTCGTTCTGCCAGGAGCTTGATGGCCGTATTGTAGGCATTGACCAGCCGTTTGTTGCTGCAGACGATGCACTAGATAGCGGGGATGGCACTATAAGGGTAAGCAAACCAGCATTTGAGCCACCGTTGCATAGCGGTTGCAAGTGTACCATAGCACCAGCCTAAAGGAGCTGACAAATATGGATCTGGAAAAAAGATTTATTCCTTTTGAAGCGTCTGAAATCAGGGTTGAGGGAAAGGAAAATGAACGCAAGATCACCGGCTATGCCGCGGTGTTCAACCGCCGGAGCGAAAACTTGGGCGGCTTTGTGGAGATCATTCGCCCCGGGGCATTTAAGGAAGCGATAAAAAGCACTGACGTTCGGGCATTATTCAACCATGATAGTAACTATGTAATTGGCAGGACAACCAGTAATACGTTAAAACTGGAAGAGAACCAAAAGGGTCTAAGGTATGAAGCGATACCGCCTGACACCCAGTGGGCAAGGGATTTGCTAAAAAGCATAGAACGCGGGGATATTAGCCAGTGTTCTTTTTCTTTCCGGGTAGCGAAAGACGGCGATAAGTGGACAGAGGTAAAAACAGGTGAAGAGGCTGGAGTCTATATCAGAGAAATTAACAAAATTCTATATGTGGGTGATGTTGGCCCAGTAACCTTTCCAGCCTATCCCCAGACCAGCGTTCAGGCCAGGGCGCTGTTTGCTGAGGCGGGCCTGGATTTTGACGGTATTGCTGGCCTAATTGTGCGGGCGCAACGCGGTTTACTGTTAACGGACAGTGACCGTGACTTGATAAATGCGTCGATCCAGATTCTTCAAAGCTATATTCCAGGGGCAGATCGGGGCGGGCCGGATACTCACACGGATGGGGATTCGCGACGACTTGAGTTATTATTGCTGGAACTGGAATTAGCGGAAAGAAAACAATTAAGGAGTGAAAGAAAATGAAAAACATAGAAGAAATGAAGGGCCAGCTATTTGCCCTGGTGGATGACGTCCGGAAGATGGTGGAGACGGCGAAGGAAGAAAAGCGGGATCTGACGGCGGAGGAGATGGAGAAGCAGGAACGGCAGATGACGGAAATACGGGCGCTGGAAAAGGAAATTGCCATGGAGACAGAACTGCAGCGCATTGAGGCTATGAAGGCCCAGCGAAACATTGACCCCGAAAAGGACAAAGCAGAATGGCGGTCCCTGGGTGAGTTTGTGCAGGCGGTGGCATTTAACCCGACTGATAGGCGGCTGACTAATCGCCAGGTTGTCCCGCAGGCACAGGCAACCGGCGCTGACGGCGGTTATTTGGTGCCGGATCAGTATGCAAAAGATATTCTGACCGTTGCCGTTGATGAAGCTATTATCCGGCCCCGGGCAAGAGTATTCACCGGGGCAACCAGTGCCGGCTTTGGGCAACAACACATTCCGGCCTTGGACTACGGCGTTGACAGCAATATGTTTGCCGGGGCGGAGGTCGCCTGGATCAGCGAGGGCGCCGAAAAGCCCCCCACAAAGGTGGGCTTCAAGCGGGTGACGCTGCATCCCTTTGAGGTGGCGGCCCATGTACCCATCACTGACCGGCTACTTCAAAACGGACCCATCATCGAAAACATGGTGCGCACTCAACTACGGGCGGCCCTTATCGGTGCTGAGGAAAAGGCATTTCTGCTTGGAACAGGGGCCAACAACGGACAACCCACTGGGATCATAGGCCATGCCGCAACCATCACCGTGAACAGAGGCACTGCCAACACCGTGGCCTATGCTGACCTGGCGGCCATGTTCCAACGCCTGCACGGGCGCCGCGGTGTGTGGATCGTCGGACGTGGCGTGCTGCCGCAGTTGATGGGCCTTAAAGATGCGGCCAACCACTTCATCTGGCAGCCCAATGCCCGAGACGGCAACCCAGGAACACTTTTTGGCTTGCCGGTGTTGTTCAGCGAATACTCTCCAGAATTAGGTGATGTCGGCGACGTGTTACTAGCGGACCTCAGTTACTACCTCATCGGTGACGGCATGGGTATAAGCATTGGCGTATCACCTCATGTGTACTTTACCAGCAACATTACCGTCATTAAGGCATGGAAGACCGTTGACGGGACTCCCTGGCTGACGGCGCCCCTGCCGACGAAATTTGCAACCTCTCCCTTCGTGGAGCTGGGCGACGTATCGTAAGGAAACCATCAGCAGGGGGGGCATACCGCCTCTCCTGCATTATTAAAGAGGTGAAATAAAGATGTATATGCTTTATGAGGAAATAAAGCCGGATGTGCTTCTAAACGCCAGTGTTTCGGCCGGCGCTAATGCAACCAGCAAGTACGTCGGTCTGGGGGATAAACGCCGCATACTCTTTGCCGTAGATATCAGCGGCAGTACCGGCCTGAAAAAAGGAGAAGCGGTGAGCATTAGCTGCCTGAAGGCCAAGGATGCAGCAGGTACCGGCGCAACGAAAATAACTGCCGATGTTGAGGTAGAAGGACTTATCAAGGGCCTGGTGGTAGCCACCACCGTCACCGGCTGCCAAGACACTGACACGGTAACAGTCAACGGGGTAGTGTTTACGAAAAAAACTGCGACGCCCAGCGCTAAAAAAGGAGAATTTGCCGACGGTGCCGGGCTGGCAGCGGCCATTGAATTGTTGCTGCCCAAACTAAAGGCGACAAACGATGCCAACACGGTTACCATCAGCGCGGCTGAACTGGGCGAGGCCACCATAACCATAAAAGAGACGATTGTCAATAGCACTGGAACCCCTTGGGTGCCGGCAGGTGTAACCAAACAGGCTTTGGCGCTCCTGGAGGTCTACGCGCCCCAAATGGGTGCAGGCTATACCCATTTAGCTATCAAGGTCGATAATGATGCGGCGACGGCTGTCACGGCCCAGGTTGTTGCCATACGCGGGGATGCCCTGCATGGCCCTGTGTATCAACCCATAGCCGCCGGTGTTGGACTATCTGCAAGGGGGTGATCCCCTTGGTGAGAAGGCGTAAGGTTATCCGGTTGCCCGGCGGTAAAACCATTGTTGCGTTTGCTGATGATGTGGAAACAGCATCTGTGAGGCCCGTAAAAAATGCTGCTCTGCCAAAACCGGAACCAAAATATTTAGGCGACGGCTGGTACGAATTGCCGGATGGCCGAAAGGCAAGAAAAAATGATCCGGAGGCGGGTGATTAAAATGACAGTGATAGCAGCATATGCAACAGCCGAACAGTACAAAAGCGCTACAGGCATCACTGATATTGAACGTGACGAAGAAATACTTATCGACTTAATAGCCATATCACGCTACATTGACGGCCGCCTGGGCCGGTTTTTCAGCAAAGACGCAGAGCCTGTCAGCCGGATCTATATGCCTGAAGAAAACGCCGCATCACTTTGGGTTGACGATATGGCTGCTTTACCTGTTTCTGTCAAACTTGACACTGGCCGCAACAGACAATTTGAGAAAACTCTCGATCCTGCTGATTATGAGTTGCTGCCGCTTAACGCGGACAAAGGCCCGGAACCAGGCCCCTTTTACCAGATACAGCTCTTAAATTCTATATTTTACGCCGGTGTGCGTGTCGAAGTGACGGCACAGTTCGGCTGGCCGGAGATACCCCTGGCTGTCCAGCGGGCGACTATCCACCTGACAGCAATACTACGCTTGGAGTCGCCTCGGGCGACAAGGCGAATATCAGAGCTGAGCGAAGTCATTGAAACATCGCGGGATGCACAGTTCATAGTCAAGCAGCTGATTGAACAATACAAGGTGTGGCGTGTATGAGCGACGTAATTATTGAAGTTGAAGGCGTAGAGGAATTGCAGGCCAGGCTTTCCGACCTCCGGCTGGTTGGAGAGCCGCTTGCAACTCTTATGGATGAAGCATCGGCTGCTGGCCGTAAGGCGGCAGAGTTGGGCATTGATGGTGGATTAGGCATCGCGGTCCGCAGCATCAACAGAGAAGTTAAGCCAATGGAAGCCAGAGTTTACACAGCCATGGCCAAAGAGCGGGCGATGTCCATTGAAGTGGGACGTTCCCCGGGTGTATCGCCCAGGGACATACTACCTCAGATCATTCGCTGGAAAGAAGCTGTGGGGCATCCAGACCCGGCGATTACAATTGCAAAAGAAATCAGCCGCAAGGGTTCCAAGGGGAAACATTTTATACAGAAGGCCAGGGAAGCAGTTGCAAAAGACCTGCCACAACTAGTGAGGAAAATGGGCGGCCAAGTTGAGGAAAAATGGAGGCAAGGCGAATGAACTTTAATACTTTTTGGGCCAAGCTTGCAGCGCTGGAGAAAAAAATACAAATTACATCGCCGGTTAAGCTGGTCGTTAAAAATGCTTACTGGGGCGCTCCACCACAAGCTTTATCGGCATTACCAATTATTATAAACGCACTATCCGAAACGGAACGCACCCTGGGCTTTGGCAGCAGGGATCAGCGGCTAAGGCTTAGCGTACAACTCCTTGCCGCACGAGCAACGGTGGAAGATGAACGCTCCAGCCAGATCGCCACAGCTTTTTGGTTTGCGGCAAAAGACGTTTTTGATCAGGATACGACCATTGGCAGCACAGTATCTTTTTCAACCTTGCGGGGCGGTGAGCCTACCGTGCCGGTGATTCTTACTCATGCGGGGCAAGCTTACATCGGGTTTAATGCTTTTCTGGAAATGCATGATGTTGAGGCATTTGAATTTTAGGGGGTGGCGACGATCGCCAGATACGGATCTGACAAAGTGGGTTTTTTGCTGATAGATGGTTTTGATGTTTTAGGGGTTACTACTCAAATTGAGGATAATTTAGAGGCGCTTTTGGAGGAAACAACTGTATTAGGCGACAGCTGGGCAAAACAGGTAGCAACAGGTGTAAAGCAAGCAAGCATCGCGCAGGAAGGGTATTATGATGATGCCGCGGGCAGCTCCAATGATGCTCTTTGCGGCAGTGCTGGCCTTTCCCGTCTTTTGTGCTACGGCTTGCAAGGAAACATTATCGGAAAACATTTTATAGGCTATTCAGGCGCGATGCAAACAAATTTTACTCGCATAGTCAGCAGGGGAAACCTACACCGCGCAAATGCAAGCTACAAGGGTAACGGGGAAGTGGAAGAGGGTGTTATTTTGCATCCTCATATAGAAAGGCTCGCTGACGGGGATACAGAAGGAACCCCTACGGATAATAGTGTAGCTACCAATGATGGTGGAACAGCTTACCTGCAGCTATCCAAACTGGTTTTAGGTGGATATGATAATGTCGCCGTTAAAATCCGCCAGTCTGATGACGGCATTAGTTGGGATGACCTGGCGGCCTTTACAATAGCTGAAAACGCCCCGGCCAAAGAGCGGAAAAGTGTCACAGGAGCAGTTAAGCGGTATCTTGCTGTTTCCTGGGCTTTTGCGGGGACTGGCTCCGGCCCCTTAGTTAAGTTTATGGTGGGGTTTGTAAGGAACTAATTTTAGGAGGTGCGTAAATAAATGCCCAAATACGGAAGTGAGGATTTGACGATTAAAATTGATAATGATTTAGGCGCAGCGAAGGACTTAAGCTCTTATATCGATACAATCAACGAATTTACTGTTGAGGCCTTGCTACAGGAAGGGCACGCTTTTGGTGATGCATGGGTTAAACAGTTGTTTACCGGTGTAAAACGCGGGAATGCACTCACAGTTGAAGGCTTTTATGATGATACAGCAACTGACGGGCCGGATGCTATTCTAAATGCGATCGGGGATACCCGTGGGGTGGAAATCACCTGGGGCGGGAGCAAAAAATCAACCTTTGATGCTATCATTACGAGCTATTCCCGTCGCCCGGTCCGGGGAGAGCTGACTCGTTTTTCCTGCACATTAACACCGGCCGGAGAAGTATTAGAAGTTTAAAACTAGGAGGATTGGTAACATGGCATTAGTCACAGGTGTTACAAAAAAAGTTGAAATCCCCCATGAGCCTGGAAAGTGGATGGAGCTAAAACGATTGTCCTGGCGCCAGCTGGAGGCTGCCGCAGAAATTCAGACCGACATTTTGTTTGAGCGGATAAAAAAAATGGGCAGCGATATTGTTGCCGCGTTTCAAAAAGCTGGTAAAGAACAGGAAATAGACCCGCTTACAAAATATGATCGTGGGGCAGTTCTCCAGTCAGGAATAGTAAAGTGGAGCTATGATGCTAAGGTAAACGAAGCAAATATAGATTCGCTGGACGAAGAAACTGCTGAATGGGCCTTTCGGGAAATTTTATCCCTAAATAACCCAAGGACAGAAGAAGAACAAAAAAACGTCTAATTGCCCTCCACTTAGCCCTGGAGGGCAATTCTAACATTCCTGTTCCTTTTGAGTGGATTATTTCACGCATATGTGAAGAGTTCCATTGTCTGCCGTCTGTGGCAGAAAAAGAACTGCTTGACGATCCCAAGCAGATGGCCCTGGATATCCTGGAGTTGCGCGCTTACGCAAGGGCCAAAGAAATACTGGACAATGCGAAACGCTCTGAAGACGTGCCTGACAACCCGATGATTGATCGGGTTTTTTTAATTCAGCATGAAATATTGGAGCGCAAGAAGGCCGGAGAAACAAGCGGGGAGGAGTGATGCCCGGTGAACGCAGCTGATTTGGTTGTAAGAATTACAGCTGATATAGCAAAGTTTCAAAAAGAAATGGAAAAAGGCCAGACTACCATTGATAAAGTCGCCGGGCAAATGGCCCAATACGGCAAAAAAATGACCCTTGCCGTTAGCGCCCCTCTTGTTGGTGCAGGCACAGCCGCCGCTAAATTCGCAATAGACTATGAAAGCGCTTTTGCCGGGGTCAGGAAAACAACAGATGCGACAGAAGAAGAGCTTTCTGCGCTCTCCAAAGGCATTCGGGAAATGGCGCTGGAGCTTCCGGCCAGCGCTGTTGAAATTGCGGGTGTCGCTGAGGCAGCCGGACAGTTGGGGATTCAGACTGATGCTATTTTAGGCTTTACGCGCACAATG
>JAQUQK010000046.1 GCA_028716125.1 Thermoplasmatota archaeon
AAAAGTTAGGCAGTTGACGAAAGAGGAGAACTCATAGATGGCAATATTCCACTAAAGTCGCAGTCGCTGACACCACCACTTGTCCAGAATACGCCACATATGTGTACGAAAGAGACCATGCTCCTGGAACGGCTTCGCAATCTGTGATCTTTATCTCAGTTCCGTCACTATAAAGCGTGTCATCGTAAACCGTTTCGCCATTGGGATTTTTTATTTGAATGCGAACGCTACTTGCCCCTGGAACACCAGAAGTGCTTTGGGATACTACGTAAAATTGTATTTTGGTTGCATTCTGGCTCAAATAAAACGTTTCATTTTCAGGGAGTACTGCAGTTTTTGGCTCTGTGGATTGAAATGAGTAGTAATATGTTTGTTCCTGAGTTTCATAAGAATATGCCCTGCTTAACGAGAGAAGCCCTGCATCCGCAGCAGTTTTCGTGTTTATCGTTGCAAAAAGAAAACCAAAAACTGTAGGAACTATAATTATTAAGGCGACCATGGTCGCAAATATTTTTACTATTTTTACCGCGGTCGATTCTCTTCTTGGAATAAACCCTTCCGGCATGTATGATTTGGCTATCTGCGGTGGCTCCCCGAATTCCTGCAGGACTTCATGCGCCACAATTGCTCTATCTTTGACGGGATTTTCCGCCAGCGTTTCTTCGAATTTTTCGTTGATGTGGGCGCGAATTTCGTTAAGCATCTGTTTTCTATCCTTGCGTTTCAGCCCGTCGAGATTCCTTGCCACTTCGCGCATGTACTTCCGGATTTCGAGGTCTTGCCTTCCCAATATCCTGTCCGCAAAAGATGCAAAATCCATTTCATCTCCTCCTGAGGCTGTTCACAAGCCCTGCAAATGCGCCTACGATTATGACTATTATGCCCACTACAATCATCACGGCGCCCATTGAAACGGCTTTGACGCTCTGGGCCATTTCCTTCTTTATGGCAGTCATCTGATAATCGCCGTTGGCGTATATGCCTGTCCCGGTTCCAAGGCCCCCGGTTATCTTCAGTACCCACGTTCCCTCGATTGGATTGACGATGGTTTTTTCCAAGCCGCCATCGCGGGACGCGGTTCCGGATTGGACTGTGCTTCCAAGAGGATTTTGTATTTCGTAGTTAACCGAGCCCCCGTCCATGGAAAGAATGAAAATAAGGGAGCGGACTTCGCTTACATGAATGCTTGCAGTCACTGACTCGGTCGGCGCAAGCGATATGTCGTCCTGCACTACCTCGGGAGGGGCAGACATTGCATCTATTCCCTGATTTAACACGAGGAAAATTCCAATTATGAAAACCGCGAAACCTGAAAGCGCCGTCACCTTCCCGATATGGCGAAGAGCCCAGTGCTCCTTTGGCATCTCTGGTGCGTAAGCGCGAGCGACTTTCTCCGGGCTGCCCATTTCCAAAAGAACCATTTCAGCTACCTTGCCCGCTTCCTTTTCCCGCGCCATATCGGATTCGTCGTCTATTTTCTGGCGTATGTGCTCTTCTATTTCCTTTGCTATTTCCTTGCGCCTCCGGCTTGGAACGCCGCGAAGGTTCTTTTCCACACTGCGCAAGTATTTTTTTATTTCTGCTTCCGCATGACTGTCTTGCATTCGATTACCTCCTCCATTTCAATATTCTTTGTTCCGCCGATTATCAGGCCAGTGGTTTCCTGCATTGAATTCCAGGATTCCTTTAGCCGCTCAAGCGCAACTTTGCCGTCTGCGCAAATCTCGTAGTATTTCCTCTGCGGGCCGGATGCGCCGCTGCCCCAGAAACTCTTTACGAGCCCGGTCTGCTCCATTTCAGCGAGAAGCGGATAAATTGTGCCCTCCTTGAATGAGAATGTTCCGCCGGATGCTTCATGAACCGCCTTGATTATTCCGTAGCCGTGGATCGGGCCTGAGCGCTCTATCGCGGATAATAAAAGGATTGAAATTAGCCCCGAGCGCATCTCCTTCTCAATTTTTTCCACGAACTTGTCCACGGTTATCATAAATGTCTCGCCTTTCGATATACCTCGACTTTCTATGTAGTAGTATGCAAAAGGTGCTTATTATATTTTCGCAGTTGGGCAATTCAATGAAAAATCAGATCATCAGCGCCGCTACCAAGAGATAAATTGTATATATCGCAATCAGGACAGAAGCTTCTTTCCTGTCTATCCTGCGCCCGCGAATCATTGCGATAAGAAGGGCAGCAGTTATCAGCAGAAGCGCTCCGATGCTGACGAAAATCAAGTTTCCACCGCCGTTTATGCTTAGTCCGTCTGGAGCAATAAGCGCAACCGTCCCGAGTATGACCATTGTACCGAACAAGTTTGCGCCTATTGCCTCTGATACGGCAAGGTCGTCGTATCCCTTCCGGGTAGCATTCACGGCCGCGACGACGTCTGGCACGGAAGTGCCGATTGCCACAACTGTCAATCCGATGAATACTTCTGGAATTCCAGTCACCGCGGCGAGGCTTAGGGCGCCGCGAAGCAGAAGTTCGCCGCTTAAGACGAGCAGGCCGGTTCCCATGAAAAATGCCAGATACGGATTCTTTATCTTCACGTCTTTTCCGATTATTTTTCCAAGAAGTTCGAGCTGGACGTCCAGAACTTTTGTTTCCTCCTCGTGCTCGTATTTTTCCTCGATGCGCTCCATCTCATACAGGTTTATCACATATGGAACGTACATCGCAAGAAGAATAAGCCCTTCCGTCTTTGCTATCTTTCCGTCTATCATGGTGGCGCAAGCGGCAAGCGTCGCGGCAAGAAGGAAAACACCGTCCCTAACTATGACCCTTCTTGGGGTGCGAAGCGTCTTTATGAAAGCGCATGCGCCTACGATTATGGCGATGCTTGCAATGTTCGCGCCGAGGATATTTCCAAGAACAATCCCTTCGCTTTTGTGGTATATTGCGAGAAGCGCGATTATCAGTTCAGGAAGGCCGGTGAAAACCGACACGAAAACGGTTCCAAGCGCAGTCCTTGTTATCTTCCATTTCTTAGAAAGGAAGGCAGCGCCATCGGTCATCCAGTCGGCGCCTTCGGATATCAAGACGAATGAGAGAGGGATTCCAAGAAGATACAGTATTTGCAGTTCGGTCATTTGCTTTCATATTGTTAATATTTTTCCAGATATATCTTTTTATCGCCGAAACGATTCTGAAATTAATTAAAAATCGCCCATTATCAATTAAAAAACCCATTCGATACTGGAATGCGATATTATGCCTGATGCACCACCTTCCGGCAAATCCGGCAAAAAATCCATTTTCTCGTTCGGATTTAACATAATCCTGCTTGGCATAGTAAGTTTCTTCATGGACGTGAGCGGCGAGATGATTGCGCCACTGCTTCCCATATTCGTCACAGGACTCGGGGGCACTGCGGCGATGGTGGGGCTGATTGAAGGTGTTGCCGACGGAACTGCAAGCCTGATGAAGGTGTTTTCCGGCTACTGGTCCGATAAGATTGGAAGGCGCAAAATTTTCGTAAACGTCGGCTACGGGCTTTCCGCAGTTTCGCGTGTGTTTCTTCCTTTTGCGACCTCGTGGACGCACGTTCTTGGCGTACGCTTTTCGGAGCGCGTTGGAAAGGGGATACGAAACTCCCCACGCGATGCGATAATCGCGTCTTCCGCAGACAAAGATATAAGAGGCAGGGCGTTTGGATTCCACCGGGCGATGGATACCGCTGGCGCAGTGGTTGGTCCGCTAATTGTAGTGGCGCTGATACTTGCTTTCAAGGTTTCGGATTTCAAGACAATATTCATGATTGCGATAGTTCCGGCATTTATTGCAATGATCCTGACGTTTTTTGTCAAGGAGAAAAAGAACGGGACTATGCGCAAGTTTCTGTTGGCAAAGCCAAACAGGGATTTCATATGGATTCTTGTCATAGGCGGTTTGTTCTCCTTCGGCAACGTTTCATACGCATTTTTCATATTGAAGGCGTCGCAGGCGCTTGGCCTTGGAAGCACAAAATTCCTTACTCAAGCCGGCGCAGTGCAGGTAATAGTCCCGATATTACTGATTTACGTTTTCTTCAACCTGATTTACGCACTTTGCGCAATGCCCGCAGGCTCGCTTTCCGACAAAATCGGCAGAAGGCCAACAATCATAATGGGATACCTCATATTCTCGCTTTGCGCCATCGGCTTCGCGTTCGTGGAATCCGTTCCGCAGTCGCTTGCGCTACCAATGCTAATTGGAATCTTCGCGCTTTATGGGCTTTCGCAGGCGGTCAACGAAGTCATACCGAATGCGCTTGTGGCCGACATATCGGACCCGGAGAACCGCGCCACGACTATTGGCGCTTACAACATGATAGTGGCCATCGTGAACATACCCTCCGACCTTGCGGCGGGACTAATCTGGATTTACGGCGGGAACTGGGGAATGAAGCCGGGAATGTTAACGTTCCTTATTTGCGCCGGAATCGGAATTGCATCCGCGGTTCTATTCCAAATTTTTGTAAACGGAAAGAAGAAAACGGTTGGTGCTTGAATGGAAGGAATGAAGCTTGATATGCACGTACACTCAAACTATTCGGTTGATGGTGAAACTCCGGTAGCAGAGGCGATAAAAGCCGCACAGAAGGCGGGGCTCTCCGGACTCTGCCTTGCAGACCACAACAATCCAAAAGGAAACATAGAGGCGCGCAAGGTTGCGCCGAAGAATTTCATAGTGGTTTCGGGATGCGAAGTTTCCGCCATAGAGGGGCACATATTATGCTACGGAACGGATGCGCAAATTCCAAAGAGCCTGCCGATTGCAGAAACGATTGAAAATATACACGATGCCGGCGGAATTGCAGTTGCCCCCCACCCTTTCAGGATGCGCTATGCAATCGGCGGCGAGGCAGTTCGCAGGAACAAATTTGACGGCGTGGAGGCATTCAACGGGAGAAATCTCAAACCAGGATCCAACGAAAAAGCGGCGGCAATCGCAAGAGAGTGCAAAATAGGGATGACCGGCGGCTCGGACGCGCATATTGCAAAGCACATCGGCCTTGGCTACCTGATAACCGATGGCGCGAAAAACGAGGACGATATAATCGAGGCGATAAGGCGCAGGCGGACGAATGCGGGCGGGGAACGTCTGAAGTTCGGCGACGCTGCGGCAAACATGGCACACATGTTTGTCGATTGGGCTTCAAGGAAAGGGACGAAAGTCTAGGATATTTTAGCGAAAATCTCTGCTGTTTTTCTTGCCTTTTCCAGCACTTTTTCAAAATTCAAAGTCTTGAATTCGCGGTTTTCCATCAGGATCTTTCCGTTGCAAATTGTCGTCTTTACATCCGCGCCTTTCGCCGCATAGACTAGATTTGAAACTGGATGATATGCAGGGACTAAATTCGGGCGCTTCCCGTCCACGATGATTATGTCTGCAGTTTTTCCTGGTTCGATTGAGCCAAGATCGGGCCTGCGCATCGCCTTCGCTCCGCCGATGGTTGCAAGGTCCAGAACTTTTTGCGCCGGAAGAATTGTAGGGTCCCATCTGTGATGCTTGAAAAGAAGCGCACAGAACTTCATGGTCTCGAACATATCTAGTGTGTTATTGGAAGCAGCGCCATCGGTTCCAAGTCCAACATTTCCGCCTGCGTCGAACATTTCGGGCAACGGGGCGTACCCCCCTGTTGCAAGCTTCATGTTGCTTACAGGACAATGTGCAAGAGTTGCGCCTGCTTTTGAAATCGTCTTGACCTCCGCCTTTGTTATCCAGCCGCAGTGGGCGAGCGTGGTCTTTGGTCCGATTATTCCGCATTTTTCAAGATGCTCGACAGGACGGGCGCCAAAGCGCTTCTGCACGTCGTAGACTTCGCTGCGCGTTTCCGAGCAGTGGGTGTGCAAAAGGAGCCGGTATTTTTCCGAAAGCTCCGCGCTTTTCACAAGAGTTTCTGGTGTGCAGGTATATGCGCCGTGGGGGGAAATCACAGGTTCAATTAATTCATTTCCTTTCCATTTCTTGACGAACGATTCGCATTTTGCGAGCTTTTCTTTCGCCTTTTCCGCCGAACCCAGGTCGATAATTGCTTCTGCCAAAAATCCGCGAAGCCCTGCTTTTTCCGTCTGTTCTGCAATTTCGTCCTCGAAGAAATACATGTCATTGAAAGCCGTGGTGCCGCTGGCAATCATTTCCAGAAGCGCGAGGTCGGTTCCTGCGCGTATGATTTCTGAATTGAATTTCGCTTCTGCAGGCCAGATGCGGTTGTTTAACCAAGTTTCCAATGTCATGTCGTCGCCGTAGCCGCGAAGTATGGACATTGGCGCGTGAGTGTGGATGTTGATTAAACCGGGAAGAACAAAGTCGCCTTTTGCGTCGATTTTGTGCTCTGCTGGCTCGCTTATGCTTTCGCCAACTGCTTCTATTTTATTTCCAATGATTAAAACGTCGCCCCGGAAGATTCGCCTGTTTGCATCCTGCGTGATTATTGTTCCGTCCTTTATGATTGTGCTTTCGGGGGTTTTGGGCATAGGATTCATTGATTCATTGGATTATGCGCACCTGGCGCGGCCTCAAGACTCCGCCGCCATAAATAGGATCCATTGTGCCTATCACTTCTATCGTTTTTCCGGTGATTCCTTCAGGGAAAGAATCTACGAGAACTCCTACCGATGCCCCGCCTTCCTCGGATATCTGAAGTATGTGCTGGCCGTCCTTGAATTTCGTGACTAGCGAAACTTGCCCTCGGATTTTTACTTCGCCGTCGTGCTTTGAAAGTGCCTCGTTTATGCTTAGGGTCTCATGGATGGGGGTTCCCTTGTCCCAGAGCATTTCGAATTCCGCATTAAGAGATGCGACTAAAACTTCATCCACAGTTGATATTGCAGCGGTTCCGCTTGAGAGCCCGCCGGAAAATACCAAAGCCGTGCTCTTGCCTGCGGCAAAATTCGCATCTGCGTCCGGGTTTATGCGAACCTTGCACTTGCTTAAAATTTCCTGCGGCGGCTCGGTTGCGCAGACCACTCTCGTACCCGCCGGCAGGCTTGCGCCTTCGAGAGACTTGGCTACCACGACGGGATTCGGTATTTCGGATATGCTCCAGAAATGCGCAAGCCCCGTGCTGCTCTTTTTCTTTGTAATCCATCTCTGGCTTATCTCTATAGCGGCCGCTGTTCCGATGATCCCAATGACAATGCCGACGCTGAAAGTGATTACTTCCATCAAATCCCCGCTCGTGAATCGTTTTTGCGGTTATATATTAGCTATTAAAGCCATTAATCCATCATTTTGGATTTTTATCTGTTTCCTGCAAGAAACGCTTTCTGCACTCTTTTATGACTCTTATCGCAGAGGCGCGATTCTGCCATCCCTCGACGCCGGTTTTCTTGTGCTCAAGCTCCTTGTACACCTTGAAGAAATGCTCGATTTCCTTTAGAAGGTGCGGCGGCACATCGGAAATGTTCTCTATGTGGTTCCAGAGCGGATCGTAAAGCGGAACGCACAGTATCTTGTGGTCAAGCCCCTTCTCGTCCCACATCTTGAAGAGGCCCACTGGCTTTGCCTCTATCATGCATCCGGGGAAAGTGGGCTCCCAGACCAGGACAAGCGCATCCAGCGGGTCGCCGTCCTCGGCAAGCGTCTCGGGAATGAAACCATAGTCGCTCGGATAATGCATTGCCGAGAAAAGCATCCTGTCGAAGCGTATGCACTTGCGCTCCTTGTCGTACTCGTACTTGTTCCTGCTGCCCTTTGGGATTTCTATCATCACGGTGATGTTTTCAGTTTCTTTTTTCTTTGGGCTTTTGTTTTCAGTTGAATCTTTCTTTTGGCTCTTTTTAGGCATACCGCTTCGACCTCCTAAACTGCAAGTCAAATCGAAAGTCTACACTTTCGCTTCAAGCGCGCTTATGTTTCCGCGTTGACGTGCCTTATCCTGCGATTCCAGTTTACGTCGTCCTTTTCCGGGAAATCCGACCTCTGATGGGCTCCCCTGCTTTCCTCGCGCGCAAGCGCCGACTCGATTATCAACTTGGACAAAACGAGCATATTCTGGAGCTCATATCCGGAGATGCTACGAGAGTCGTAATTAAGGAATTCTTCCATTTTTTCCAGTTTTGCGGCGCACTTGCGCATCGATTCCGCCGAGCGGACAATCCAGCAGCCTTTGTCCATGGCCTTTCTTATCGCTGGGGCGTCGTATTCTATCTGTTTCTCCGGCCTTTCGCTTTTTATTGAAAATGACGGGAGGTTGCGCAGGTTTGCCGCCATGCTTGCGGCTGTTTTTCCCGCCCGCCTGCCAAAAACCAAACCTTCCAACAGGCTGTTGCTTGCAAGACGGTTTGCGCCGTGGACTCCGGTGCATGCGCATTCGCCGCAGGCGAAAAGGCCAGGTATGTTCGTCCTTGCTCGCATGTCTGTAGTTATTCCGCCCATAATGTAGTGCGCCGCTGGAGCGATGGGGATTTTTTCCTTTGAAATGTCTATCCCATATTCCATGCATGTCTTGTAAACAAGCGGAAACTTTTCGGCAACTTTCTTTATTCCCGTGGCGTCGAGATAAACGCAATCCGAGCCGGAGTTTTCCATCTCGATCTTTATCGCCCTTGCGACTATATCGCGGGGAGCGAGTTCCGCCATCTTGTCGTATTTCTTCATGAATCGAACGCCTTTCGCGTTGACGAGTTTTGCGCCAGCGCCTCTCATTCCCTCAGTGATAAGGAAGCGCTCGACCCCTTTTTTGAAAAGGGCGGTCGGATGGAACTGTATGAATTCGACGTCGGAAACGGCCGCCCCTGCGCGATATGCGATTGCGATGCCGTCGCCAGTAGCCGTCTTCGGATTTGTGGTGTTCGTGAAAAGCTGGCCTGCCCCGCCGGTGGCCATTATGACCGCTTTTGCCGAGACCGTGAAAAGCCTGCCCTTTTTGTCGCTGACGATTGCGCCCCTGCAGCGGCCCTGATATATTACAAGGTCAACGCAATATATTTCCTCAAGAAGCTGGATGTTCTTTTTGCTTTTTGCCGCTGCAATCAGGGCTTTCTCGACCTCGTTGCCTGTTGAGTCGTGCGAATGCAGTATGCGCGCTGCGCTGTGACCGCCCTCGAGACCAAAGTCGAAACTGCCTTTCGTCCGGTCGAACCTCATTCCCGTCTTTACAAGCCAGCGTATCGCCGCCTTGGCTTCGGTCACAAGAATTCGAACCGCGTTTTCGTCGCAAAGCCCTGCGCCAGCGGCTACCGTGTCCTTGAAATGGCTTATCGCCGAATCTTTTGGAGAAACTACGGCTGCTATCCCGCCCTGCGCCTTGGAAGTGGCGCATTCGTCCAGCTTTGACTTTGAAATTAGAATAATTTTGCATCCTTTCGGCGCTGAAAGGGCCGCCGTTAGGCCCGCGATACCGCTTCCGACGACGAGAACGTCCGTTTCAGTACGGGGGAGTTCATCGGTGGAAAAGGACGCTAAATAACTTGGAAACATCCTTTTGGGAATCGTTTTTGCTAATTTAAGGCTGTCATTCAGGCGGATTCCCCTTACGGCGACTGCCCGGGCATGGAGCGGCCTTTGCCCGACATGTACATCGCAATGAAGAACAGCACGGCGCTTGCGGCTGTTGTAAATGTTCCAACGTGCGGATATAGATTGAAGTCTATGCCCATCATACCATAGTGGACTGAGGAGCCAGAAGAATTTGCCTGATTTACCGCCACCCAGAAAAACAGTATTGTGACAAGGGTGCAAATGCCTGACGCCAAAAATATCTCCTTGCGTTTGTAATATGGTCTTTCTGAATATATCGAAAATACTGAAGCCCACCCGATAATCGTTGCGGTTATCATTGTAATCGCAGCAATTACAAACCAAGCCACATTTTCTGTGCCTTCGGACCACCAAAAACTCGTTCCTTCGCTTGATGAAGCTGCACCCCATATGTACATTTGACCTGTTACTTCGAGGTGTTCAGATCCTGCATACAATGAAACTTGGACGGCGCCAAAAGGCAAGATAAATCCAATAGTCAGAACAACTGCGCCGATTATTGCAAGAATTTTCTGCGTTTTGTTTTCATCCGTTTCATGCGTTAGATACTTGCTTGGAATCGGTGCTGAAATTTGCTCATGCGCTTCAAATTCGGCGCCATTTATTGCTATCTTTTCGTCTGATGTGGTCTGGAGATAGCCGTTTGCAATCTCTTCCGGGCTTTCCATCGTCGCTATGTCAAAAGGAGATTCGTCCGCTGCTTTTTTCCTGCGTTTTTGCGCGGTTTCATGCGCCTGCGCCTTCTCTATTATGTGGTTTCGTATCTCCTCTATTATTTCAGCCCGCTTTTCCGGCGCAATTGCGCCAAGATGGCGTTCGACTTCTGCGAGATATTCCTCAAGATCGTACATCTAAATAACCTCCTCCAGGCGCTTGATTGCGCTGTTAAAATTTGTCCATATCTTGAATCCAAGTTCGAGCGCTTCTGCGCCCTTGTCCGTAATTATGTAGTAGCGCCTTCTCGGCCCTTCCTGAGAATCCTCCCAGAAGCTGCCCAAAAAGCCCTGCTCGTCGAGAGAGCGCAAAATTGGATAAAGCGTGCTTTCCTTCAATTCGATTTTCTTTCCGCTTATTTCGCCTATGTCTTTCATTATCTCGTAGCCGTACGCCTTTCCGCGCTTTTTTATGGCCGCAAGAATCATTATTGAGAAAGAGCCTGCGCCTATGCTTTTTGAAAGGCGGTTGAGAAACGAATACACTATGTCGCTAGTCGGTATATCGCTCATCGATATAGCGTATTCACCATACAAATTTAAAGATTCCGTTACGCCCAATCCGCAGGACAAGGGAATTAACGCACTGCCCGATTATAATATC
>JAQUQK010000047.1 GCA_028716125.1 Thermoplasmatota archaeon
TGGCTTGCAACCGCGAAATAATAATTGGTCCATGCAAGCGGATAAGTCCACATCTCCCCGGAATATGCAGTTATCGTGATGCTGTCCCAAAACTTCTGCGGATTCAGGAGCATGTCTTCATAGAAGTCCCATGCCGCGTCTCCTGTTGCGACGACTCGCGGGTCATTGTATGGCAATAGTTTTGTTGGCTCGCTTACCCATGTGACTATCGGGCCATTGTATGTGCCGTACGAAGTATCCCTGAAAAACGTGAAGCCCGTGCCATTGGAATCAAACATTCCGGCAATCCCGTCCGGCTGCGAAGCAAGATATTCCGCAAGATCTTCGATTCCCTTCGATGGATCTTCGAGTATGTTTTCCGTTATTGCCACAAGTTCCGGATTTGGTAAATCGACTGCCGTGAATAGCGGTATCTGGACGACCTCTGCATATTTCCCCTCGGATTCTATCCAGAAAACAGGATCCAGCGAATTCTGTATCTCGTCCGCCCTTGCATCCCACAATGGAACTGAAGGGTCGTCGCCGTGCCCTAAAAGCGCTGCAACTTCTGAAGCGGTGCGCATCGCCCGGTAGGCGCAAGCCGCGCCCAATATGGATTCGCAAGGTGTTGGAACGTCGCCCTCATAACTCGGCGATTGCATTTTTGTCATCGGGTCCTTCTGATTCTTAACCCAATCCGCTGCTTTTTTCATCATGGGCCATATAGATTCAAGCCAGTTCAGGTCGCCGGTGAATTTATAATGTTCATAAGGCGCGCAAACGAGTATGGCTGTGGCCTCGACTGCGGAATTTGTTTGAGACGTTGCGCTTCCGTTGCACCAGGCGTTTTCGGACCAGTGGCCGTCGTCTTGCTGGCACAATTTGAAGAATTCTATAAACCTACGAACTTCTTCAGTATAGCCAAGACGATCAAATGAAAGAACCATCGGCCAGGTGTCGCGCGGCCAGCAGTAGTTATAGCCAGTCTGCCTGCATGTTGATGCGACTATGCCTCCGGTTTCGGTGGACTGGTGTATTTTTATAGTGATTAGTGCGCGCTTCACAACCGCCCTGATGATGGGATCGGGTATAGAGGACAAATCTGCGTGTCCCGACCATTCTTCCCACCATAAATTTGTGTTTTCAAGATGCCCCGATGCCGGAATCGACTTTGCGGCCGAAAGAAGCGCCTGCGCCTTTTCCTTTGTGGGGCCAACCGCAAAATAAATTGGAACTTCGCTTACCGCTCCATCCTCTACGTTTCCAAGATCAAATGCAAGGACGGCATTTACCTTGCCCTCTGCAGAATCTGCCTGCCCTGCGCCCCCTGCATTTTCAACGTCAAGCGCATCCGTGCTACTTTCCTCTACGCCGCAATAGTGTCTCGTGGATTTTTCGCTTGAGCTAATTGCGAAATAAACGCTCTCGCTTGTGTCATCGCCCGGATTGTAGTGCATCAAACTGTCGGAACTGGAGTCATATTCCACAGCGTAATCATAATTTTCTTCGTCCGGAATACCGGATTGGAGGCCGAACTTGTTTTCCTTCATCGTCGGGTTCAGATTCTCATAGTAAACGACTTCAATCTGCCTTGCCGGTCCGGTGTTCGTTACCTTGAAATCGCGGACAAGAACATCCGAATCCATTAGAACAAAGTCATACGCTTCGATTATTATGCCAATCGCCCTGTTCTCGGCGCGTGTTAGCGAAACCGCGGTGCTGTTTGAAAGATATCTCTGCGTGCATATCCATGAGCCGTCTGTTATCCAGGATATCTTTCCGTCAGCCCTGACGCCGACGTAAGAGCCCATGTTCGGCCTGTATGGCTGGCCGCTGTAAATCGTGCTGTCTTCAATTGTTCCGTTTATCATATTCAGCCCAATATAGTCGATCTGGTCGTAGTTTGATGGATATGGCCATGAAACCGTACAAAGACCGGAGTCGTCCCTCATCTGGATTGAAAAGGCGCCATTGCCCAAAATTATGTTCGCGCCGTCCCAGCCGGAAGGAATCTGGCCGCGCCCGTGAAAGCCGCCAACGCCTGTTGCGGACTCCGGCATGTCCCTTATATACCCTTCCAAAGAATCGTCGGTGCCGGTCTTCTTATTTTCGCCGATGCATCCGCCAAGCGCAACCGCCAAGAAAGCGCCTGCCAAAAGCAACGCAACTACGTATTTTGCTGTCATAAATTCACCAATCCAGAGTGTCCAATATGCGAGTATATTATAGGCTTATAAAAGTTGATGGATAAAAAGAGAAAAAAATGATTAATTTCGCTTTCTTCTGCCGAACAGCAAAAGCGATGCCACAATGGCGGTGCAAAGAAACACAGTTTCAAACCCCGGGATGAATTTCTTTTCCGAAGCCGCGCCGCTGTCCACGTTTACCTTGTACGTCTTGCCGATTTCTGCACTGAAAGCCGCGCCATTTACAGTTGCACTGAATGTTTTCTTTGCAAGGTTATTATAGTCGTCTGCGAAACTTGCCTGGATGCGCTTCGACTCGGCCAACGGCTTTCCATCCAGCGATTTCAATGCCACATGCGGAACGTTGTATTCGCCGGTTTCAACGGTATAAATCGCTTCTTTGCCGTCAAGCGTTTCTGCATTCTTCACATAGCCGGAAATCTCAGTTTCTTCGGGCATCACAATTCGGTTGCGCTCGTATCTGTCCAGCATCATTTCCATGGCAAACATCGACGACCAGCCGAATTGGAATGCTGACGGGGTTCCAGGGCCACCAAAACCCCAGCCGACCGCACCGGTCTCGGCATTGTAATTCTCATAAACTCCACCTTTGTTTGACATCATTGCAAGAAGCCGCTCGGCGCATTCGCCTGCTTCATTCTCGTATCCATATTTGTAAAGCGTTTCAACCGCCGTATATGCCAATGAAAGCCATACCTGGCCCTGCCAATAGCATCCCTGCTGTTCCTTGTCATAATACGGGCTGCTGTATGCAACCGATGGAATCGGATAACTGCCGAAGAACTCCTCGGGGTTTAGAATATGCTCTTCAATTACGCGCTTTATCCGCGTCTCGTTTTTGGTGGCTCCAGCAAACGCAGGCATCCATATCGCGGGAGTTGCAATCTCGGTGTGGGCGCCAGCGTCAAGCGGGCTGCTCTTCTTCAGGTCGTACCAGCATCCGTCTTTTTCCGACCACAAAAGCGATTCTATTAATGAGGAGATTTGGTCCCTTTTCTCAATCCAATTTGCAACGTCGCCGTCGTGCCCAAGTTCGTTTGCCATCTGCGCCATTGAATCATAATATATATAAAGCCAGGAGTTCAAATCTACGCTTTCTATTATCGCGGGCATTGGCGCGTCACCCCACGAAACCTGCCCGCCCCAGACGTCGTAGCGCGGAGTGTCGTCCCATCCGGTTTCAGAGCCGGAACGGAATTCACAAAGTCCATCCAAATCCATGTCGCGCTCAGTTTCCCACCAGGAAAGATAACTTGCGCTGGAATCATACATTGTTTGAAGGAATTCTTTTGCCCTGTTTTTGTCGTTATCCATTTCGTAAACCTTCATTATCGCTTCCGAGTGAACTGGAGGCTGTGAATAAAATACGTTCAAGTATGGGTTCAGCGAGTCGTCGAGCATTATGTAGACCATTCCTGTTGCTGTCTGGCCTGAAAACTGCGTAAGAAGGTTCTGTTCTGCAAGCCATGGATCCCATTCACACTGCCCTCTTGCGTGGAACGGCGTGTCCCAGCACCAGAAGAAATTGAAGGCAGGCTTGCTTGGAACTGAACAGTAGTACTGCATGTTGTTCCTTGGCGCATACAGGTTCATCCTTAGCGCAGTTGCAGCAGTCTTGAATAGGTCTATTCGGCTTTCCTCGTTGGTATGCGCATTTGGCAACCCTTCGAAGAAACTTTCCCAGTTTTCGTTTCTTTCCGCGCTCCAATCCATAGATTTCTCAACTTTTGCAATCTCGCTTGCCTTTGACTCAACAGAATTAAGATTGTCGCCGAATGCAATGGAATATGAGAATTCCCACGCCCCTCCCGCAGGAACGGCCACCTTGTCGCTTTTTATGCTGTGCGAATAACTTTGCCCGGCGAAATCATTGGTTGCCTCGGAAATTGCAAAACTTGGAACGATGGCGCGATACGTCGTGGTGTTGACAAAAAGGTTGATGGCATCCGGAACGCCCATGTTGAATGATGCCTGCTCGACATTCGCAACCATCGCGCCATATTCAGTCGTGTATGCATACGAAAACATGCTCTGCGGTGCGGCTCCGCCGGATGCGCCTTCTGATCTTGAAATGTCATATCCGCCGCTTATAACAATGGAAGGTAGAAACGCAAGTTCCGCGCTTCCGCTATTGGTTATTTTTCCTTTAACCGTAAGAACGTCGGTGTCTGTGAAGAATATTTCAGCGCTCCCGCTTGCGCCGTTCTCATAAACTGTGTCTTCGCTCCAGCCCCAGAAATCGAAATGAATCGACCTGCTGGATGAGGCCAAATCTGCGCCGCTGGAATCCTTGAGGGAAAAATGCAAACGGTCCAATTGGCCATTTGTTATGGACGTGAGGCAGGAATACATCATGCTCTTGCAGAAAGCAAGTTCCGTCACGTTCGCCTTTATTCCGTAATGACTGCCGTAGTCGCTCAGGACGCCACCGCGCGTAATGCCTTCGGCATAAAGAGGGAAGCCGTCGAATTGTATGTTTGGAACGGCGCCAGCGGCAATTGCATTGGGTACAGATGAAAGAAATGCAAATGCAGAACCTATGAGAATGATTGTTACAAATAGCGCATTTCGCTTGCTATGCTTCGTATCCATCACCTGAAATTATTAATTTCGCTTTTTGGCTGCAAATACGATGCAGAAGACAATCGCAAATGCGAGGAATGCGACTTCAAATCCCGGAACCAATTTTCCGCCGCTGCCGATTTCAGATTGCTCTGCGCCCTTCGCAATCTCGATGGTGTACTCCTTCCCGCCCTCTGCGTCGAACGATATTGCCTTGGTGGTTTTGCCGTCCAGCATTATTGTCTTTTCTGCGGAATTTATGACGCTTTCGACTGCTGCCGAGTTTTCCGGAAGTGTGAAGCAGACCTGCACCGGAAGGTCGGACTTGAACGTGTATTTAATCATGGATTCTGTCTCCGATTTGCTCGCATTTATTGTGGTGAACGTATCGTTCTGGAATGGGCCCACGCTTATCCAGGAATTGTTGTGGTATGTCATCATTCCGTTGTCCGTATATCCAGGAGTCTGGCCGGAAATCGCACCGAAAAACCTGCCGTTTACGTTATTCGCCTGATCGTAGCTAAGCACGTTTCCCTCTATAAAATTGAAGACTTCCTTCCTGTAGCTTTCCCATGTTCTCAAATCATGGCCGGTGAAGCTGGAAAAGAAGAACTTGGCATCAGGGTGGTCTGCCATTATCAGAGGCGCTTGCGCATTGAGCACTGTGTCGAAACCGACTGTACCTGTGACGACCACTATCGGACAAATCAGCTGTTCCGGCCTCTCCCTTGGGTTTCCCGCCGAAATCGCATATGGGTCGGTGCTGGACCCTACGGCATAGCAGATCGCATTTCCTTCGTAAGCCGGGGAATACGGAACGATTGCCGCATATTCGTCAGGGTAGTTGATTGCGCAAAGGAACGTATTCAATCCGCCCTGAGAAAGCCCTGTAACGTATTGGCGGCGCATGTCCATATTGTAATTTTGCAGAACCCACTGCCTCAGGGATTCTATCTCAATCTGCTGGTTATACCCCATGTCGTGTTTAGTGTGATTCGAACCGGCATCGCTGGTGTAGTTGCATGCGGCGATTATGTAGCCCTCGTTCGCCATGAAATCCCACATGAAGCAGTTGTCCCATGCATTTCCGCCGTGGCCGTGGTTTGCCATCAGAAGCTTGCATCCGCCTTCGACCGGATAGTCCGGAATCGTGATTCGCGCCTTGCACATTCCATAGTTTGTTCCGTTGTTTGTTGAAACCGGATATTCGAGTTCGCTGACGGTGTATGAGTTCGAGTTCATGTTTATCGAGAAGTAAGCTATGTCGTTTTTGCTGAGATAGTCGAATGACTGTGCAACCACATATCCGCCGTCGCCGTCGGAAAGGAACTGGCACGCCGCTTTGTGCCTTGCAGATGACGCGTAGTATCCTGTCTCCTTTTCAAACCACAATTTTCCGGAGCGCAGGTGCCAAATGCCAATGCCGTCCAACGAAGTCTTTTCGCCTAGTCCAGCAACATACATCTGTGGCACGCTTCCCGCATCCATTCCCCTGTCGTCTATTACGTGTCTGTTGATGATGCTGCGCTCGCCGCTGCTTAAGTCGGTTGTAAAATCAGTTAGGTAGTTGTTCCGGTATTTTTCGGTGTACAGCGCCAGGTCTGATTCGTTAAAAAATTCGTTCTTGTTTATTTTTTCGGAACCGACCAACAGATGAAAATCATCTCCCAGGAAAAGATCGCTTCCGGCGATATTCATTTTAACCTGGATTTTGTCGGGCAAAAAGATATATTGTTCCTCAAATGCAGAGCATTTGACGTTAATTTCATTTGCCGAATAGGTAATTTCAGTTTCAGGACAATTGCCGTCGTCCATCTGGATGTGGCTTCCGCCGATTGAGTCGTTCCAGTAGGCGCAAGCGCCCCGAATGTTGCCGCCGTCGCACCCGAGCATCCGAAAGCCGTCGTCATTGTAAACTGCAATCAGATTGCCAAACGGCTTGTCGATAACTGCAGTATATGATTGAGCAACGACATTATAGCAGCCTGCAAGCTCCTGAATCTCGACTGCACTTGCACCGCTTTGCGCAACACTGCCGCCCGCCAAAAATAATCCAACCGGCATCACAAATGCCAGGCACATCAAAACCGCGCAAGCCGCCTTCCATCTAACCATGCTTTCATGCTTCATTCAAACACGCTCCAATTTCCCATTTTCCAAGATATATGAATTACTGATTTCCGCACTGAATCTTTCGCCGTTTATATAAAACTCAAATCCGCCGGCAGCAACATTGCCGTATGGGTCGCTGAAAGAAATTTTCATTTTTGCCGATTCTGCCAGCGGTTTTGCATCGAGGCTTTCTATGCTGACGAGCGGCACTTCGTATCCGCCAGTTTCAACACTGTAAAACGCCTCGCCGCTGCCGAATAACTTTGCCGATTTTACATGTCCGTTTATTTCAGTCGTGCCGCCCATCACAAATCTTTCGCGCTGATATCTTTCAAGCGCCAGTTCCATCAGGAAAGCGCAGCTCCAGCCAAACTGGAACGTGCAGTATCCGCCTGTGGAATTTTCGTTCTTGTATTTGCCGGTAATTGGGTCATACGTTTCCCATATTCCCTGCATGCCGTCCTGCTCGGCCATCAGTTTAAGCGTTCTTTCCTTAAGCTCGCTTGCCTCGCTCTCATAGCCGTACTTGTATAAAGCCTCCAGCGCAGAATACGTAGTCACCAACCAGATGAAACCGCGCCATCCCGGAGTTTTTGTCTCAAAATAGGGATCATTGTATGCAACCGTCGGAATGGGATATTCTCCGAAAAATTCCTGCGGGTTGAGCAAGTGCTTTTCAATAACTGTTCTTATTCTCGTTTCGTTTTTGCTCATTCCTGCAAATGCAGGGAACCAGATTGCGGGCGTCAGGACTTTTACGAATTCGTGGGTATATCCCAATGTGCTGCTCATTGAGTCGAACCAGCATCCCGACGCTTCGTCCCACATCACATCGTCGACTTTATTTGCCAGTTCCGCCGCCCTTCCTTCCCAATAGATATTATTGTTGCCGTCCCCCAAATCCATTGCCCACTGCGCCATCGCCTTGAAATAGAAGTACATCCAGGCATTGAGGTCAACACAGTCAAGCGGGTTCGCAAATGAATTGAGAACTTCGCCCATCGAACCGACATATGGAACGCTTACGCCGCCAAGTTGTCCCGCGTAGTAATCTTTTCTAGGCGAATTGTCCCACCCGCCTTCGTCCTGGCTCAAGAATTCAAAAAGGCCGTCGCGGCCCATGTCCCTCTCCGTATCCCACCACTGGATGAACATCTCGCCTTTTTCATACATCTCTTTTTCAAACGCAAGCGCGCGGGACTTGTCCGGATCCTGCTCTGAAATCTTTAGCGCCGAAAAGCCGAAAACCGGCGACTGCGAATGCGGTGTCATTACCATCAGTTGGTCGTTTGTCATATGCGGAATATATCCATCCGGCATTTGCGATCCGAATGTGGTCTGTATAACCTGTTCTCCTATATCGGGATCCATCTCGCTGTAGCCAAGCGCCTGGAATCCAGTGTCCCAGAGCCAAAACCAGTTGTAATGTATCTTTGAAGGAACGCAGCCGTAATACGACATCTGGTTTCTTGGGGCATAAAGCGCCATTTTCAGGCCGGTCGCAGCCATCTTGTAAACATCGCCATATGTGGGATTGGAAACGTGCGGGTTTGGAAGCGACTCAAAGAAATGGTTCCATTCCTGCTCTGCCGAGTTGTATGCGCCAGTCGGATTCCCGCCGACCTTTGCCATTCCGTCTTTTGCAAGAGCAATCGCATCATCTTTAGAATCGGGTGAATATGCAAATACAAAATAAAACCAATTCGAATCGCCTGCTGAAATTTCCTGCTCTTTTCCCTCGATTGAATATGGATTTGAAGTTGATGGCTTTGAGATTTCAAAGCTCGGCGCAATTGCCATCCAGTTCTGGCCATAGCCGGCGGTCATCGCGACGACGTAATTCAAAACCGCGATGTTTTCTGAAATTTCCATGCTAGATTGATATGCAGTTGAATTGAAAAGAAGCGCTGGCGCTGCCTTTGCAGTGTTGCTAGATTCAACTTTCACCGAAATTAAATAAACGTTCTTTTCAATGAAAAATGTCGACATCTCCGCATTTATTCCTGCTTCGTTTGCGGTCTCGTTCCAGCCGAAATAATCGAAAACCACGTTTCTCTTTTCGCAATTCTGCAGTATGCTTTTTCCTCCGGAACCAATGAAAAAGTTGGAAACTCCGAAAGGCCCGGTCTGCGTGTAGTCCACAACATCGGCGCCAGTGACACAAGAGTAATGCAGAATGCTTGCGAAATTCATGCCCTGCACATTCGACTTTATTCCGCAGTGGCTTCCGTAGTCGCTCACAGGGCCGCCGTTATCGCGGTACTGTTCCTTGAATTCCGAAATGTAAGATGGCTTGCCTGTGAAAGAAGCACCTCCGGGAACATTCACCCAAACGGCGTTTTCCAGGCCGTTTCCGTCCTTTGTGCCTGAATCTTTGCCGCCAAGACAACCTGAAAATGAAGTGGCTAGAAACGCCAGAACAATGAACGATGCCACAACAGTTTTTGTTTTCATTTATACCACATCATCTATGCGCCAATTTACCCTCTGCGCCTCAAACGCCCGAATGCAATTGCCGCCCCCGCAAGTCCGGTAAGAGCAAGCATCGCCCCGAAACCCGAAACGCCAAAGAATCCGGACGTTTTCTCAGCGCCGAAAGAAATTTCATAATCCGTATTGGGCTGTACAGTGAATTCGAATTTTCCTTGCGAGAAACTTGCCCGAGAATATTTTGCCAGAATTGGGTCGGTTATGAATGCGCCGCCTGCCCCTTCCGGAATCGTCACGGCTATGATAGATTGCCTGTCAACCTTAATGTTGCATCCTGCGCCGGAAATCGATGCAACGATGTGCGTAAAATTTTTGTCCTGAAGTTCAACGCTAAGCCATGAATTGCTGTATCTCAGATTTTCCTGCTGCTGAACGTAGCCATCGCTCACGTATTCCGGCCTTCCGTAGAATAAGCCGTCAACCGCATTTTCCTGCGCATCGATTCTAACGGCGCTCTCGAACAAGTTGAAAACTTCCTTGCGGTAAGATTCCCATGTGTAGAATTCATGGGCGGCATTTTCAACCGTGTACAATATGGAACCGGGCACTGCATTGTGGAAAGGAACGGGATGGTCGTTGTAAATCACGTTCATGTCCTGATTGCCAGCGACGACCACAACCTTGGCGGATATCTGGCCGACGCGCTCGATTGGATTCCGTATTGCCCACTCATACGGATGCTCGCTCCACGTTCCTCCGCAGGAGCGCGTGAAATCCGTACCTGTAATCGGCTGCGTAAAATTGTAGAATTTCTTGAGATCGTAAGGCCCGGCATAGACGGCGCCAGCCGCATAAACGTCAGGATGATTCTCAAGGCATAGCATGGTATTAAAGCCGCCGAGGGAACTCCCAAGAACATACTGGCGGTCCAAGTCCACGGGGCAATTTGAAATCGCATATTGACGAAGTTGGTCTATCTCCAACTGCTGGTTGTATCCCCAGTCGTTGAACTTTCCGCCATAGTTGTCAGAAGTTAGATTGGAGTGCGCAACTATGTATCCCTCATTCCCAAGAAAATACCAGAAATTTATCTCGAACACGCTCTGGCCCCGGCCGTGGTTGACCATCAGGAGTTTATATCCATTGGCCGGAACGTTTTTCGGCACTATCATTACCGCCTGGCAGGTGAAATTATTTTCGCCGTTGCTAGTCGTGGTCGGATAGTAAATCACGCTCATGTTATAGGCGCTCTGGTCGAAGGAAATTTTGACGTCAATAGGCGATGCGGGTGAAATGCCGTCAAATGTCTGCGCCACGACGTGTTTTGACGTTGATGCGCTCTGGTAAGCCGCGGTGTAATCGCTCCCGACGTT
>JAQUQK010000048.1 GCA_028716125.1 Thermoplasmatota archaeon
CTAGGGGGCGGGAAGGGGAAGGAAAACCTTGCCCTGAATCAACCCAAACGATAGAGTATTAACCAGCCAAAGAGTGCTGCACTTTCCGATTGCCGGAATGCTGCACTTTCCGATTGCCGCCGCCAAGGGGCTTGTTCAAATCGTTGATGTGGAAGCGTCTTACTTTCTTCTGTGTGGCGGCGGCTAGTGAAATCGCCGCCGATCCCGCAAAGGGTTCATGCAATGTTTCCACCGTAGCGGGGAAGTACCGCAAGATTTCATCCGCAAGATTTCGCTTGCTGCCTTGATACGGTATTGGATGGGGAATATTCATATAATTAATCTATACGTTATACGTCAATTTGACTAATTGTTTAACAAGAATATCACGGGACTGCCATTGTTTCAAGCTATAAATTTACACTGAGACTGCTAAATTTTTACACAATAATCCTTCAAGCCACCTACGCCGTCCGCGCTTCGCGCGGCCGCCGCAGGAGCCTGATTTTTCACGCTCAGCCGATTGACTGACAACGTGTCACATGTTTCTGTCTGTCCTTGACATCGCCAGCGTCGAATGATCCCGCCTATGATTGACCTGGATAACTTTCCAGACCGACTCGGACAACATCAGAACCGAGCTTGCCGCCCCGAATTTGGTTCTCCACGCCTCATTGACCTTTCTTCTGTCTTTGCCGTATCTTTCAAAAAGCGCAGGGAAAAGACTGGTTATTCCGGAGGGATGGCAGAGGCCGGCTGCCACGTCACCCAAAAGGTCAAGCGGTCGCTTGCCCCGAGGCGCCATCGCGATCGGGACGACGTGAATCGTGCATGACTCGAAAGCCTACCGGTGATATTTGCACGGTCGCGCACTCAGTTGCAACGTGTTGCAAACCAATCTATTCCGCCTGACTCACTCTTGCACCAAGAAGCACCCTCAAGCGCATAATCGCCGGGTTTTTTGTAGGAAAAGTGTAGGAAAAATATTCTCGCTTTAATCTCTTTTTGCAGAATGAAGTTTCATCCCTCGAACGTATTGAGCTCAGTGGCATCTCCCGCAGGTTAGCATCCGCTACAGTGATTTGTTAAGACACACGATACATCTATTCATTGAAAAAAGACTCACCTATTAGTTCCGACCAACCTAACGAACGTAGCGGGTTCAATGGTGGTATTGATCTGACTCCTTTGATCGGTCGAATTCCCTTTATTCCTTTTAGGGGGTTCAGCGCCTTCAACGGTTTTAGCGGACCACCGCTGCTCTGCTCGGTAAAAAACACATGATTGCCGTCGTGGTCCAATATCCATCCCTCATTGAACCAACCAAGATGCTCGCCGGAGTACGCGTAGACATGTTGGCCCGATAAGTATGCCACTGGCTCGCCGGTGAAAAGATAAATATGCACTAAATCGTCAGTGTATGCGACCGGCGTTCCATACTGATCAAAAAACGTAAGCGACATTTTGTGAACCCTTATTTCGACTGCAATCGGGCTCCTACCGCTAAAAGAACCTTTTCGCCCAAATCGAGAAGATAATTTGAGTCGTCGATCATTTCTGAACGCTTTCGCACCCTGCGGTTTCGTTTTGGTGCGCCAAAGCGGACGTCCAATTCATGAATGATTTGATTGCGAGCGGTGAAGATTCGCTTCAAACGTTCCGCATCTAGTTTGATCTCGTCTTGTCCGACGCCAAGAGCACGCGCGGCACGAATAAGCTCCTCCGCTGACTGAAGGCTACTGGAGGTTAAATAGCCGATGTATTCACCGATGGCTTGGGCTTGAACAGTCTCGGCTACTATAAGATTGGTCAAAAATTCCCGGAATTCCTCTGGGTTCGTTTCGGCACCATCAATTCGGAGCTTCCGATGCACAAATTTTCGTAGCTCTAAACGAGCGGCTGGTTGCTTCGGAAGAAGTAGACGAAGTGAGTCACGGATAAGTTGCTTTGTCATAGAGTCGACGCCTGCCGCCGCAAGGACAAGCATCGCGCGGAGGATGTCTTGTTCCTGATCCGTCGTTCCCCCTTTACGTCCCCCTTTTCTTCTCTTTCGGACAATATCGAACGCCCTAAGTAGCGTTCGCGCAGCTTCATGCGTATGCTCCAGGATGAGAAAGCTATTCTTGATTTCCGAGGCACGATAATTAGAGGCGTTAAGAGTTTGCTTTCGGATTTTTCTGTCAATTTCTTTCATTCTAATATCTTTTGCGCCCTAATGGTTGATCTAACCCTTTTCAAAATACGCGCATTTTGACATAGGGTTCAGGTCGTTGTTGGAACCTCTTGTGGTTTGGAATCCTTCAATCCTTGAGCAACCAAGGCAGGCAGGACAAACATGAACTGCCCCAAAGCTTTTGCAAAATCGATACACTTTTTTGCCTCAGGTTCTTTGGGTAAGTCGGCGTTTTCATCTGCATGCCTTTGATCATTCGCCTCGAGTCGCACTTGATGTGCCCATATAGCCATGTCTTTGGTAATGATTCCATCCTTTGCTGCTTGGTCAATTCTCGAATAGAGACTTCCTGTATTGTACTTCTTGGCCTTCAGCATGGCATCAACCGAACTTGCGGCCAGCATGATGGCTCCCGCCGGGGCATGAATACTCTCGAGGGCCTGAACTAAGTAGGCTCTGGCCTTGTCTGGAATATCATCCGCAACGGAATCGGTCGATGGAAATATTTGGTGTACGAACGCAGCCTTGCCCGCTATTGCGTTGGCCAAGACTACGCCGCCACAACGCCCACAGACGTAATTGCGCCAAATACGTTTGTTTTCACCTTCGCTGTTGATTGTCGTGTGCTCACTGAGCTTGGTAAGGTTCGGGGTGTCAACGTTGCAGAATGGGCAACGATCGATTTTCAGGACATCCGAAAAATCAATTAATGCCATTTCGATTCCTTTCGTTTCTGGTTTCTCCCAGATCCAACCATTGATTTAAAGGCAAATTTGCCCTTGTGGCTGGCGATTGCTTATGTCACGAATCGCTTAAAGATCGTCTTGCGATTTTTGTCCGCGATTTCCTTGAACTCCTCTTGTTGCTTCTGATCACGAGGGTTGTCCACTGAATCAGGGGTCTCGACCTCGTATATCCTGCGTTCTTTCCCTTTTCGTCCGATCACGTCGGGTCGCATGCCACCGAAAGACGTGGGTTTATCGTATCCGGATATGTCAGCTTGAACGCTGTATCCCTGTTTCTCAAGATTCTCGGCCAGACTCGCGACTTTCTTATCATGTGCTGACTGGCTTCGCTTACTTCTGCTCGACATTGTATACATACTCCTTTCGCCAACCATTGCTTGACAAACAAATTTACCCTGATAAAAATAGTTTATCCTGAAGGGCAATCCTGTCAAATCTTATTGTGAAAGAAAGACGGTATGCCAGGCTGATGTTGGCCAAGATTCAAAAAATATTTTCGTTAATTATTGCTTCAAAAGCCATGGGCTACTCCGTTTCAAATAATTATGCCTTTTCTTCCCGTCCGTTCTCGCCAAGATTAAATTCTCTTTGTTTAATAACATTGTTCTCGAAGGCAAATCTGATGGTACCTGACTCGTCTATGACTACTATCTCGCGATCAACAAGATGTTGAAGGGCTCTTTGAAGTTTCCGTTCAAGCAGTTCCTGGCTCTTGCCAGATAGATGCAATTCCAAAACTCTACAAGCTTTGCCTGATAAATTTCTCCGAGTCAGATGTTGTCCTTGCCTAAGAAACCCAACAATTAGGTGTGCGATCTCTGCCAATGCCATTGTTTGTATGTCCATATTTCTTTTCGTTGCACGATCGAGAGCAGGTCGCAATCTGTCGGAAAACTCGTCTTTTGCGCATTCAGCGACTTTCTTTTCCTGCTTTAACTCCGCCGGTGGTGCGATCTCAGTCACGACAGCAGATTCCTTTGGTGGACTGAGCGCTGGCTCTGACTTAGGTTGTTCCCAAAGATTCTCTGGTGCAATTCCCAGATCATCCAATATTTCCCAAAGAGATGATAATGCCGCTGACCTGTCTCGGTAGAACACACTCGAACTCACCCGCCAAAAATTCCAACCTGCCCGTCGCAACTGTGTTTCGCGTTTCTGATCATCTTCCCACTTTTCTTGCCCATGCCAGCGATCGCCGTCGCACTCAATTGCAAGCCGATCTCTTTGTCCTTGCGCAACGAGGTCTATACGATATTGACGATCCTTGAGTGGTTCGAATTGAGGAATCACACGATATCCCCGACGTATAATGATCTCCCCAACATCAATTTCGAATTGGCTGTCGGCGTTCGTCTTCAACACTTCCAATCCAGCTTCTATCCGCTTGAGAGGCGGATTTTGATACCAACTCAATAGTTTGTATCTAACGCATTCTGGATTGTTAATATCGCTCAACTTCACGGAATGGAATAGAAAAACCTGATCTCTTGCGCGACTGGTAGCTACATTGAAACGCTGTCGGGCGTCCTCCTTAACCAATGCGTTGAAAGATTCGTTCGTCGCAATAACCATGGATAGGAACATGACATCCCTTTCGTCGCCCTGAAAAGCATAAGCATCACCGCAAATAATCCTGCGTTCTTCGCGCTCAGTCTCGTTTAAACGTTGTGCTATGAGTCCCGAAATGTATTTGGCATGTTCGTCGCCAAGGAGCGAGATCACCCCCATAGTCCGCCTTCTTCCATCCTTGCCGCCTTTGGAGTATCGTGGATCTTGGCAACACTCAACCAGTTTGTTAACCAACGCTTCGGCTTCCGGCTCATTCACCCCGGCATTGTTCTTGAAACCGCTCTCCACGAAGACCGTGCGGATCGAAGGTTCAAGCCGGAATTCGGGATTCGGTTGGCGGAGTGGTTCAAGATTCCCTCCGTACGTCGGGCAAAGATGATTATTGAACCCGATGATTTCCGGTACACACCGGAAATGTTCACTGAGCAACGTCCGGTCCATATAGGGCAGTGTGCCTGTAATTGTGTAGAGACTATTGTTTATAAAGAACCGCTCCGGATATGGGACGCCATTCAACCAAATTCGAATCTGCTCCATAACCTTATCGTGGGGCACCCCGACACTGGCGGGACTGATCTGTTCAGGATCACCGATTACAAGCACCTTCTTGCCTCTAAATAGAACGGGAAGAGCTCGAATGTCACACTGACTTGCTTCGTCAACAACCACAACATCAAATATCCCAGGCTCGGCAGCAAACAGCTCGACTACGCGGAACAAAGGCATGACCCAAACCGGAACCGCACCTTGAGCTACCCGCATAGCGCGACTAGCGACGTTCAACCAATACGGCGCATACTTACCCGTCCCCTTCCCGTACTTGCGCATGGCATCCGCCCATGTCGCAAGAGCCTGATGCTGCTCAGGTTTCACATTTTTTATCTGTCTTTGCCACGTCCGTTCATGGACCAGCCGCGTGATCAGACCCTGTTCTCGACGACGACACCGTTCAAGTCGTTTCTGTAGACTTTCAATACTTTCACGATCGTGAAGTTGATCGAGCCACGAACCCAACCGTCGAATACGCCATGCGGTCCGCCAATTCGTCGGAATTGCCGTTGTTCCACATTCACGGGCATACTCGACCAATTCAGACGCCCAAAGTGGAGCGACAACAGCAATCCGACTCTTGAGATCCTTGATTCGTTCTGACTTGGGCTTGACTGCCAGCAGCGAGTGAAGACATCTCGATGCTTCTTCGTACTCACATGCCGAACGCCTGGCAACCGCCCCGGCAAAGTCGTCCCACAACGGATGAGCATTCGCCTTCTTCCGCTCCCTGCGCAAAGCCTCTTCGTAAGCGACCAGACTGGCCGAGATTTGAGCTTGTTTCAGGACCGCCTGTTGACCATGAAGAATGCTCAGCAAGGCGATCAGAGTATCCTCACAATGACAAACCCGGCGACTCGCTGGACAACCCATCGCCTGAGCTTGTTCATCAATCTTTCCGAGGTGTTGCTTTGCCCATTGAACGACCCGTCCCACTTTCTTGATCCGCTCCCCTGCATCGGCAACCGGCATAGGGGCCGAATCATCGGCCATAGGACCGGACACCGGCTCAAGATTCTTACGCCAGTATTTCTCAAACTTTACCATTCGATCCATGTGAACGAAATATGCCTTCGCGGCGGCAAGCCGCTCCGGGATTGAAAGAGGTTTGCCATCCGCCGTCACGGCCTTGAAAAGGCATTTCGCCGACTTGTGTAGAAACGGCCAAATAAGAACGCTCTTGGGATTCCTGCCTTGTTGTACGACACCATCCAAAGCGGCAAGGGCAACATCCACGTCAACATCAGGAGGCAAGTTCGCAACTTCAATATCGAATGTCTGACTCTTCTGGAAAGCTTCAAAGGCTGTTGAATGATGTTCTTCACATGTCTTCAGGAAGTTTTCCCAAAAAGCACCGTTCTTCGGATCGGCCGCTATGAGACCAAGAACGGTACGTTGCCATTCCTCGGTGAGTTCGCGGAGTTCCCTGATTCCTTCTTCCAGGACTTGGGCAGCCGTCCGAAGCCTCTCTTCGTCGGCCTGTCGCAACGCGTCATGCCATTCCAACCGTTCGTTTTCCGTCTCCGCGGCAGTCTCGGTTGCCGCTTTCAAGTCAGCAAAATAACGTGCCAGCGTTTCAGGTGGTTCAATTTTCTCCGGAAGGTACATCAGAGAACTGGCTTGATCTTCTGCCGAAACCTCTTTCAGTAACCCGCACAGTTCGGTCAATTCGGAATCCGTCACGGGCGGTTCCGTGTTCGGATCAAGGCGGTCCTTTAACCACTCACATGCGTCCTTAGATTCGGCGTATTCTTTTGCGGCCTGTTCGGCAGTGATTCGTTGCCCGCTTATCTCGATCGTCTTGGAGTCGACTTCAGCCCAATCTCGGATTTGGTTCCGCAAAACGGACTGCTCTTCTCGGAGGGCTCGCAATTCTTGGCGAATACGCTGTGCTCTTTGTTCAGGTGCATTACTTGTTTTGTCTGCCAATCTTCTTCCGATCGCCTGAACGGCTTCATTCAACTGCGTCTTTGACTCTGTGTCGTTCCCAAGCTGGCTGATGCAGAGTTGCCGGATGTCCTCAGGAATCATCCCTCTCAAGACTTTCAGAGCATTTTCTGTCTGGCTGGTTACAAGCACACGTTTTCCACGAGCGAGAAGAGCACTGATAACGTTTGCGATTGTGTGACTTTTGCCAGTGCCTGGTGGTCCCTGCACGAGCACACCAAAATGGTTCTTAAGCTTGTCCCAAATCTCCCTCTGCTGGTCGTTGTACTCCAAAGGGAAGAATAACTCGTTGTCGTCTTCGTCGAGATGGACTGGGGCGGATTCGGTAGGCCCATCGCCAATGCTCACCCCAGAATCGCCAGCCAATATTTTAATGAAGGGTGGTATGTCCTCGCCGCGGTCAATCGCTGCAGCGACTTTTTTCGCGTCATCGATCCAGAAATGGCGAGCACGTTGACGGACGAAAATCACGGGTGCATTGTGAATAACCGGACAAGGCGTTACTTCCGGCTTCTCTGCGACCAGATCAGTGTAGAGATTCGTCACTTCCGCAGCCTCGGCACTCAACAATCCTGTCAGGGTGCCACTAATGGCCTTCATCTGAACGTGGCTCCAAACATCGGCAGGAGATTCACCCTCGTTCATCTTTCGAGCATAATCAAGAATCTTGTCTTTGTTTGGATACTCCAAGTCGCGCAAACACTCCAAGTCAATTTTCGTCGGTTGCGAACTTGATGCGACGAGTCGAATATTGCGGCGTTGCGGATCAAACTCTAAGTTGAGTGGCGTCAAGAAAAGGGGGTGTAGAACGCGAGCGTTTGTGCCACAGTCCCAGGCAAGAAGCAAGTGACCCCAAAGAATCTCGATACGATCACCTTCAACACTAAGTCTTTGATGTAGCGCGTAGAGCTCGTCATAGAGCGCGTTCGCACGGAACAATGGGGTCACTCGCTCAGCCCATTTACTCCATTGGCCGTCCTTGTATTCGGCGAATGCAACCACACGACGGGGATCGTCTTGGAAATGCTCTTCTATTTCCCTTTCCGATATGGGCTTCACATCATTCTCGCTGCTTGTGACATCAACCCATCCGAAAAGTAGTGCGGGAACAGGAACTAGGCGTGCCCTATCTGAAGGCGAGACGGCTCTCCATCTTGCGGCAAATTCACGAACCATCTCCACACGTGTTTTGTTCTCGCTGAATTTCTCACGCCTAACAATGGACGGTTTAGGTTGCGGCGGATTTTCGGGATTCGGAACGAGAGCCAACCAATCCCTGATCCCTGCCGGAGGCTGAGGAGGATTTTCGATCGGACGTTTGAGCACCGACAACCAAGGCTCAAGCTGGGTCAAGGTGCCTTCGCCATCGCCTTCCCCGTTGTCGGCTCCACACGTATCAAACTCACGAGCGACACATTGAGAACATGTTATGAGATCATTTTGCCACCATAGTTCAGAATTGTAAGCGGTGACATCCCTTGTCACGGGTAGGTCTATCGCCAAGACATGACTGATGTATTCAAAAAGTTGTTTTGCTTGTTCCCTGACACTCATATGCCTCTATCCGCCATTATTTTGCCAACAATCTCCCAATGTCCGCCCTTGTCGGGACCGATGCGGCGGAGTAGTCCTTTTCCTTTGAGCTTTATCAGATTGTTTTCGACGGCTGTTGTGCTTATTCCGATTGACTGAGCGATAATATTGATCGTAGCGAATTTATTGACAATAAGCAGATGTAATATTTTCTCCTCACTTTCTCCCAACTTTACACCCAACTTTTCTCCCAACTGCCGACTCTTGCCTTCTGGGACCGTTTCAGTGGCCAGTAATCTTGCTTGTCCTTGGATAATGCCAGGCCGGTAAAAGGTTACCATAAAACCGCTTTTTATTTTCTCGAAAGCGACTTTTACGCCTGTTGCCTTGCACTCTTCGCTGATGCGCCGCAAGCCGGAACCCCATTTTTCAATGTCTTCTGAACGATACAGCGTCTCAGCTATTAGAGGGTTGCGAGGAATGCTGGGCTTGTTTCCCTTGATGAAGTCTTCGGGTGAATACTCATAAGGAAACTGACCGGGGTTAAAAATTTCTATTCTGTCCCGGTAAATGGCAATTTCATTACTTTTCGGATTTGCAAAATCCCTGTGGCACAATGAATTGATAATAGCTTCTTTAATGGAGCGGACCGGAATTTCAGGAATCTCAATCCTGCGGCTTCCTGAAAGGTCCGCCCGCCAATTGATATGCTCTTTTACATATGTTTCGCTCTTGTCTATCAGCTCAAAAAGATTACCGTGAAAACTTTGAATATCCAAAAACGTTATCTTGTCATGCCCGGCGAAAACAGCAGCTTGCACCTCAATGCGATTATTCTTGCAGAAAAGCGCCCGGCCAGCGTTAAGCAGTTTAGTCCCCTTAATAAGGTTCAATTTATTTAGAACATTTTTTACAGAATCGAATGAAAAGCCGATTCGTCCTGCTTCTTTGCCTTTTTTGATAAACAATCGCAGGCTTGAAACATCAACGTCTGAAATCGGAGTTTCTGAAACTTCCGCGCCCCATGAGTAAACATAGTTTTTCTTCTTTTCCACAAGCCGCTCAATTTCCTTGGTGGAAATTTTTTTATCCTCTTCTCCGGCTCGTAGATAAAAACGGCCGTAGCGGAATATAGTCCTTCCTGGCCGCTGAAATCCACAACAATGCAATCTTTGCCTGATATATTCTGGACTTTAATGTCCGGGTAGATTTTGGGATCAACGTGGTCGGATATTGATTTGGAAATATCTTTAACCGTTGATTTGCCGATCTGCTGGCCGACAACTCTACCGTCATTTTCAATACCGAAATAAAGCCTTCCTTTAGCACGTTTATTCAGAATCGCACAGATAGAAATAATTGCTTCTTTAAGCTCAGAGGTGGATTTCTTGAGCTCTACCATTTCCGTTTCTTTAAATTTCATATCCCAATCCTTTGAGATTCTTTTTGCTTGCATGCTCAAGCTGATCTGATTTTCTGAACTGTCCGGACAGCTCTATTGCAAGACTTTTCGTTTTCTTGAATATTTTTGATATTATTTTCTATTTTCTCGGATATCAAGTTCTAAATAATTCACTTTCAAATTATATCTGGACACAGTTAGCCTTCAAGCCACCTGCGCCGTCCGCGCTTCGCGCGTCCGCCGCAGGAGCCTGATTTTTCACGCTCAGCCGATTGACTGACAACGTGTCACATGTTTCTGTCTGTCCTTGACATCGCCAGCGTTGAAGCGTCCCGCCTATGATTGGCCTGGATAACTTTCAATACCGACTTGGACAACATCAGAACCGAGCTTGCCGATCCAAACTTGGCGGATTCATACGCCATTGCACCAGTAGATCCTATATCAGAAGCCGGGCAACCAAGCGCCCCGGCCATATATGGCAACCCATGTAACCGACTGTCATATAGATCAATTTTAGAAATCCCCCCGCCAAGCCGCTTCCAAAGCGCACGCATAGCGAAACGATCACTAATCTTGATATTCTGTTGCGGCAACCCGGAGATCAAAAAATGAAAATGCAAACTGTACGCGGCATTTGGAAAGTGCATAACTCCGGCACTCAAAAGTGCAGCATTCTGAGGCATAGTTTTCCGTGGTAAAAGAGTCTAATTTTGCCGTTATAAAGGCGGCGAAAAAGGACTGAACCATGG
>JAQUQK010000049.1 GCA_028716125.1 Thermoplasmatota archaeon
TGAAAGAAGCCATGGTAGCTATTGTGCCAGGTGATGCCTTTGGTGCTGATGATTATATCAGGATCTCTTATGCTACTTCGATGGCCAATCTGGAAAAAGGCCTGGAGCGAATAGCCGAAGCTATGTCCCGGCTGAAAACAGCTAAAAAAGTTAAGAAAATTTATCTTCAGAATTATGTGACCAGGGTGAGAAAGCCAGTGCCGGTGGAGATAGTTGGCGAGCTGAAGGTAAGAGACGCCCTGGTGACAGAAATAGAAAGTCACCTTGGATACGATAACTATTACGAGTGGAATGCCAATATCAACGGGACAATTGTCCAGCTCCGGACAAATGTGGGACATTTATATGATTTCTGGGTGGAGAACTGGTTTCCGGGACAGCTCGAAGCCGGGTTGGAGCCGCAGGCGGTAATTTACGCCGTGGATAATATCCCGGGAAGAGAGCCGCGGGCTTACTATCATCCTGAGACCAGAACGGGGCTGCTGGTTAATGCTGACAACTATGGTTCGCTACGGAAGCTAGCCCTGGGTATGGTCATCGACTCTGAGGAACATTTAGGCATAAATGCCATTCGGGGGATGGCCGTGGCACTGGATGGCAAAAGCCTCATCCTGGTGGGACAACCAGGAACAAGAAAAACCGAGCTGTTTTTTGAACTGCTGAAGGGCGCCGGGGTTCAGGCTCAGACCAATGAGATAGTTTTTGTCAGATCTTCTGGCAGTAAGATTGTCGCAGATAGTGTGGAGAGGAAGTTTTTCATACCAACCAACACGGTTGAACTCGATAACCGGCTGGCCAAGCTTTTTGACCATAGCCAGTGCGAAAATGTCGTGACCAGAAGAGAAGATTGCACCGACCAGAGCTGCCCCATTCAGGATGAATGCCGGCTGGATAAAGGCGCACCATATTGTTTTAGAGCCTCGGCCGAAGCCCAGGCCATGCTCGACCCAACCTGGTTAGCCGGACAGCAGGGCTATGCCAGAAGAACCAGCTTGAAGTCTTTGGTCATTCTAAGAAATGATAAGGTTTCCCCTGCAGTGGTCGAACTGAAAAAAGATGAAGCACTGAGGATTCTGGAAAGCGGCGAACCGGCTGGAGCTGTCAGATCGTCAGGCTCAAAGGCACAGCCATTTTTCAATCCGCATCTTTTAATCATCAATGAAGATAAACTGGCCATTCAGCGGATGTTTTTTGCCAGGTTGCTTGACCAGGTTAAGTGCTATCTGGTCAATAGCGGTGTGGTTACTACTGAAGAATTAATAAAGACGGTGACGTGATACTCTGTCCCCAGGGGACAGAGTATCACGTCCCTAATTTTTGAGAAACCTGGGTGGTAAGAGCCGGAATGTCAGCCGCTGTTTTACCGGCTGTCTCTACCGGTGCATGGAAAGTCACCTTTATTTTTCCCCGGCGCGTGAATATTTTGCCCTTCGGCATTATTTCAAAAGTCCCTTTGATAGTGATGGGGATGATTGACGCCTGGGCAGCAATCGCCAGAAAAAAGCCCCCCCTCTTAAATTCGTGTAGCTTCCCATCGCAGCTTCGCGTCCCCTCGGGAAAAATCAGGAAAGGATAGCCTTTCTCCTTCATCGACCGTGTAGCCTCATTGATGCTTCTCCAGCCGCCACTCATTCTCCTTCTATCAACCGGTATAAAGCCCGCGAACCGCATAATCGCCCCAATGACTGGTATGCGGAAAATGCTCTTTTTCAGGATGACCCGAACACGCTGGGGAATGACATAGAATAGAAGCGGGCCATCTAAAAAGCTCACATGATTAGCCATATAAACATAACTTTTCTTCGGGTCAACATTTTCCAGCCCTTCAACATCGATCTCAAGTCCCAATATCCAGCGGCTTACTCCGAAAGCCCATTTGCCAATATTGAGGACCGGCTCATTTTTCCCCAATGCCCAGAAGACAGGTAGCATCGGGCTAATCACAATAATCGTTATCAGATAAAAACCGAGCAGAATGATCATTCGCATTTTACTGGAAGCGCCTTATATAAAACTTAACTCACCTGAATCTCTCTCTAATGATAACTGAATGACTGCTTTTTTTATAGGCCTTGAAAGCCTCTGCACTTTATAGAAGTTAAGTTTGCTGTGGTCCTCCTGACCCGGGTGAATCTCTCCGCCTTCACTTTCCCGCGCTACTTCCAAGGTCAGATCTCATCTGGATTCTCGAGCAAAGCAGCCGTCAACCCCGGTTTATCCCCGTCAAATAAATCCGCGATATTCCAGCCTCTGATTTCTGTCAGCAAAAGTTAAATAGTGAATTTTCGAAAGTCCGTTAATACTGAAGTAGAGAGATACTTTTGCCGGTAGTTGCCTCCTCTCCAGCCTTTACCACTGGCCCTTTACCAGTCGCTCGGCCTGCTCGCTACTGAAATGTATGTTAATCTATTTTGCCCCTTACTCCTTTAGATGTAATGCCTTCTCACAATGCCTTCTCAACAGGCCAATTTTCAAGTATAAATAATATCCGCTCCCTGAGCTCTTGACTGCCTGATAACTTTTAATTGATTATCAATTATTTACTAATCTTTGGCGGTTTCCCGGCCAGAATGCGACTGTAATTTTGTTTAAAGGCTATCTTTGAGGCAACAAACCGGGCCCATCTGGTTATTAAATCAGGCTCTAGTCGAAGTTGCAACTTTTTGTGTTTTTTTCTTGAGGCTATTGCTCCATCAAATGCGAAAATAGGAAATATAATTTGTGTCCCTATTTTTTTATTCTCCGTTAAGTTTGCTTTCTATATATTTGTTGATATTATCCCAATGGTTTCTTGCATCCTCAAGCTTTTTTTCAGCCTTATCTTTCTGATCTTCGCTTCCAGTCTGATAGTATTCAGCATAGATTTTGGACGCATCGATATAATCATCGGCTACAATTTCCATCTCTTTGCTTATAGTTTTATCTTTAACCCCGGACCAGGCCTTTTTCATTATGCTGGCTATGGTACCAATCGACTCGTTAAATTTGATACAATCATCAGAGTTAACCTTCTTACTTTCATAAAGCATCTCATTGTACTCACATAAAGCTTGCACATACAGAGCCAGAGGATATAATGACCCCCATTCTAAATAAAACCCCATCAGTTCCTGTGAAGGCATTTCAGAGACCTGTGCTCTTATTTCGTTTGGCTTACCAATCAGCACAACCATAATAGTGACGGCCATCAGAGTCATTGCTATTTTGCTTCTCATAATTTCCTCCTCTAAACTAATATTTTTCATTCCCGTCATAACCGCCGATTTTATCCGACCCTTTATTAACACCCGGGCTTGATAAAATCGCCGCCTCTTCACCACTTCTTGCCATTATCTTAAGATTTAATTCAACCCTGTGTCAACGACTACCGAATAAGATTAGAGCTAAATAAATGTCTAACCGTTAGCCAGAGCTTTTTCGACTGATAGTTAATTTTATTATTGACAGAAAAATAGGAGACGGCTGAGGAAAACAGAGGACGACGCTGCTTTCCTCTTCTTAAAGGGATTATAATTTATTTTTTTTAAAGAACAGAGTCAAACAACTGTTCGCCAGGTCAGAGCAATATATAGATCCTAATGATGAGAAGGATGTAGTCAGCAATCGCCAGTTCAACTTTTCAAGTCTACCCACGACACAGTTCTTCCACCAACTAAATTACCTGTTCAATTCCATCTTTTTTATTCCTTTTGGAATTCAGCAGCGCCAGCTTAAGATTCAATGAAATTGAATAAACATAAGTGTGGACTCTATGCTGGCTTCTGTGATTTACTGAACACAATTAGCACTCTATCTGTTTCCACCCCAAAATAGGAAATATAGACTGTGTCCCCAGTTTTCCCAGTCTTCCCCCTATCTGGCCTACAACATTCTTTCTATTTCTTTAAGTACATTCTCAAAATGACAGATATCATCTGTATCTCTCTGGGTTGAAACTTTTTTTCTCAGATAATCAACCCTTCTCTTTAAATCTGATAAAGATAAGCTCCTGGTCCTTATGGTTTCAGCTAACAGTTCTGGAGTCCTTTTTAATCTGTGTTCGGTTATTATTCTTTTTACTTCTCTCATAAAAGCCCTGTTATTCTCGTCTGATAGCATGGAACAGTTATGGTAACAGGCATAAGCAAGCGAAGCTGCTTCTCCGATATCTAATGTTGTTGTCAGTTCAGAAAATAATTTTAGTTCTTTAATATCATTCAGAGACACCCTCCAGATTAGCCGGGCATTTATTATCTTCTGGAGGACATTTCTTTGCTTGTCCCATTTAATTTCGCTGGTAACCTCTTCAGTTATCAAAAAGACATAGCCGGATGCCTTAGGCACGACAGGCAGGACATCTAATTTAATCAAATCTATGACAGAATTTGCATCCATTACTATTGAGCCTCTTCCCCCTCCGGCCAACTCTGCCTCCCACCTATTTAAGTGGTGCGTCTGGCTTCAGAAATGGCATAAATGTCTTCATTTTGTAAGCCAGCCAGCTCGAGCAATTCAATCAGCTTATTCCTGCTGATGAGCCCTCCCCTTGCTGCTTCGACTGCCCGATAGAAAAGATGCTCGGTGGCGTTTTGGAAAATACCCCCTTTCTCACTATCCTTATCGGAGTCTTTCTTTCTCAGAATATCCTTAATCGCCTTACCGGTGGGGCTTCTATCCTCTGTTAAAAGCGAATCTTTCTCTTTTCCATTTATAAGATTCAGGTCATTGAGCCTCCAGATAGAGGCTTCGACGCTTACCCCAAAATATCTGGCCATATCTGCCACGTCCAGATAATCAATCCTGGATTGCCCGGACTGTTTCCCAGAGCCCCGTCTGGCTGCGTAGCTTTCAACTTTATCTTTGACCATCAATGGCACCTGAATCCTTGACGGCATGGCCTTGCCGCGCCTCTGTAAGAACTCTCTTATGGCATTTTCTGGCATAAGAAAACAAGCGGCAAAAACATCTGCTCTTACTTCTCGAAGATCTTTCTTGCCTTCTTCCCGGGAAACTATCGCCGGTAAATCATTCAGGTCACAGAGGGCATGACAGTATTCATGAATAACCGAATATCTCTGGCGAACAAGAGGTTCGGTGCTATTAATTACGCAGATAGTGGCCTGGCCAGAGCGAAAAGTAAAACCGGAAAGCCCTGGCGGCAATTGCATCTCGAGGGTTAAAACCCCCTGGGCATCGAGCAAAGAAGCCGGGTCGCCTACCGGAGCAACTCCCAGGCCGAGCCTGTTTCTTTCCTGAGTAGCAATCTCTTGTCCCTGCTCAACGGCATCCCACCTGGTGCGCATTTTTCGGTCGTATGCACAAAGAGGTCCAGAACTAAGGCGGTTGACGCCCAATTTATTTTCAAGGTCAAGGATAGCATTGATGATTTCCAGCCCTCTGTTCATGCCTTCCTGTATTTGATGCTCAGAACGAACCTCCGGAACTGCCCTTAAAATGTAAGAGATCCCCTCAGCCTCAAAGGCCTCTTCAAAAAAGCTGTGAATTGGACGCCCATATAAACGCGCTAAAGCCGCCAGCTCCAGACTTGAAACCTTTCTCTTGCCTGCTTCAATCTGGGCAATTACGGGCCGAACCAGGCCCAGGGCGCTTGCCACCTGTTCCTGAGTAAATCGAGCTTTTTCCCTGGCTTCCTTTAGCCTTCGGGCCAGTTCTTCCTGGGTTATGGTCATCTTTGCTTCCTTTAATTAACTTAATAAGCCTGTGCGGAGACAGTAATATTATTGATTGCGAGTGTTCTTTGGAATTTGTTTTGCTGCCTCCCTTTTAGAATATAGATAATATTACATCTATTGTCAAGACTTGGATTATTATGTAACAATATATTACTTATTACAAGAGAAAAGCGTGCTCTGCACCCTATCCCAGTGACAAGATTAATCCTATGCCAATCAGATTAAATTGATTAAAATTCATCCGATAGTCCCTCATTTATCCCACAGCTCCGCCGCCAGAGAAAAAATAGGAAATATCTAGGGTGTCCCGATTTTTAGGTTGTGTGGGCGCGACATTCGCGCCGTGTAGCGGGGAAAGCCCGCTCCTGGGTTTATCTACCGGAGGCGGGGAAGGAACGTCGGTGAGCGGGTTCTTCGGCGCTTGACGCGCACGCGGGAAACCCATAATATAAGATGGGTTTCGCGTGAGGGTGTCAATAAGCACAGACTTTACACTTGACATCTTGGCCAAATACCCATAATATTGCTATGGGTAACGTGAAACCAAGTCAAGGATGCCGAAGATGAAACATGATGAGTTCTTCCGAAAACACCCGGTTTTCACCGGAGACGATCTGGCCAAACATCTGTCGTCCCATGGTGAAGTCGGCGGACGCGCACAGGAGGCGCTCCTGGCGTACCACCAGAAGGCCGGACGGGTCGTTCGGATACGGCGCGGGTTATATGCCGTCATCCCGTCGGGAGCCGACACCGATTCGTATCCGGTCGATCCATTTCTCGTCGCCGCGAAGCTGACGCCGGATTCGGCGTTGTCGCACCATACGGCGCTGGAGTTTCACGGAAAGGCTTATTCGGTTTATACACACCTCACGTACTCGGCATCCCGCCCGCTTGGACCTCTGACGTTCCGCTCTCATGTTTTCCGGGGGACGAGGTTTCCACACGCTCTCCTCCGCGAGGGAAAAGTGCATGTCGGCGTTTCGACCGCAGAGCGCGCCGGAATGGAGCTGCGGGTCGCGAGTCTGGAGCGGACATTGGTGGACGTCCTGGATCGTCCGGACCTTTCAGGAAGCTGGGAGGAAATCTGGCGGTCGCTGGAGTCCGTCGAATTCTTCGACCTCGATAAGGTCGTGGAGTACGCGCTCCTGCTCGGAAACGCGACCACCGGGGCGAAGGTGGGGTTCTTCCTGGAACAGCATCGCGAACCGTTGATGGTGGAAGACCGTCACCTCAAGGCGCTTCATGATTTGCGCCCGCGGCAACCGCACTATCTGGACCGCGCCAAGCGAACATCCGGTCGCCTCGTGTCGGAATGGAACCTGGTGGTTCCCAGGGAAGTGCTCGAACGGACTTGGGGAGAGGTACTATGAAGATCTCCCCCGAGAACCTGGCCGCCGAAGCTGAAGCGACGGGTTTCAGACCGGATGTGCTCGAAAAGGTCGCCCACCTGCTTGGGTTGCTGGACGCTTTGCGAAGTCACCCATTTCTCAAAGAGAAGCTGGTACTCAAAGGCGGCACGGCCTTGAACCTTTTCATCTTCGATGTGCCCCGGCTCTCCGTCGACATTGATCTGAACTACGTTGGAGCCGAAGATCGTGACGGCATGCTCGCCGAACGCCCCAAGGTCGAGCAGGCTGTTCAAGCAGTCTCCGCTCGGGAGGGCTTCACAGTCAGGCGGACGCCTGAAGAACACGCCGGAGGCAAGTGGTCATTGCGGTATGAAAACGCCCCCGGCCGGAGCGGTAACCTCGAAGTTGACATCAACTTCATGTTCCGTGTCCCGCTGTGGCCGGTGACGACCCGAGACTCTCATCCCATCGGGACTTGGCGGGCCACGGGCATTCCCGTGTTGGATCACCATGAACTGGCGGCCGGGAAGCGCGCAGACAGGCGCGGGACCTGTTCGACAGTCATCGGATTCTCCGAATGGACAACCTCGATTCCCACCGCCTTCGCATCGGGTTCGTGGTCTACGGCGCGATGAACAGGAAGGATTGGAGGACGATCTCCTCGGACGATGTGGACTTCGACGCCATGGAATTGGTCAGGCAATTGGTCCCCATGCTGCGTATCAATACAGCCAAGGTCCAAGTGGAATCAGCAGAATACGGGGCGCGCCTTGTAAGGGAATGCCGGGAAGGTCTATCCGTGGTACTGCCTTTCACGGACTCCGAGCGGGCGTTCTTGGATCTGCTGCTGGACCGAGGGATGATCGACTCCACGCTCTTGACCGCCGATGAATCTCTTCAGCGGCGCATTCAATGCCAGCCGCTACTCGAATGGAAGGCTCTCAACGTTCGACAGCACAAACTGAGAGGAGAATGAATATGGGAAAAGTAGCCGTTATCACCGGCGCAAATCATGGAATAGGCGCGGCAATCGCTAAAGAGCTGGCATTTACCGGGTATGACGTCGTCATTACTTGGTTGGACCCAAACAAATATGCCTACTCGCACATCGACCAAACCCGTATGTATCATACCATGGGAGGAGGAGATGAAGCCGATAGAATCCTCAGAGAGATTGCCGAAAACGGCGGTAAAGTTGCGAGTTTCCCTGCGGACCTTGCAAACAAAGACGATATCAGTGCCTTGCTGGACTTTGCTGAAAGAGAATTCGGATCGGTCGACACGCTGGTCAACAACGCCGCTCACGCAGAGAGTAATGACACACTGGAAGCTTGTGATGCCGGAGTTATTGACCGAACATATGCTGTCAATGTCAAAGCTCCGATACTCCTGATTCAGGAATTTCTCAAGCATTACAAGATTTCTGGCTTGAAAAAGGGTTCCATAGTAAACATCAGCACAAATGCCGCACAGTACAATGCCTTTGAAATCCACTACGGGGCGAGCAAGGCAGCTTTCGAAGCTTACACCCGCGCTCTTTCCGTTGCACTGGGAGGATACGGAATTCGTGTCAATGCAGTTGCTCCAGGCCCTGTTCACACGGGAATTCCTCAATCATATATAACTCCGGAGCTTGAGGAGACCCTCAACAAAAAGATCCCTCTTGGACGTTGTGGGCAACCTGCAGATATTGCCAAGGCGGTGCGCTTCCTCGTTTCCGACGACGCTGACTGGATTACCGGCCAAGTGCTGGCGGTCGACGGTGGGCATAGTTGGGGACGATGTTTGTGAATGAAGCATCTACACGTTGCTTCAGATAAACACCGGCTCGGTCGTCAGCGTCACCAGAGAGACCGTCTCCTCGCCCACTTGGTTGAGGGTGGACTGCTCCCGGGCCCCGGTCACCGAATCGCGGAACTCCTTGATCAGAACATAGGCCCCCTCGTCAACGGAGGCGGTGACGGGAGACACGGTAGGTCCTTCATAGACATAGATCCTCCCATTGCGAAAGCGGAATTCCTCGATCCTGTCGGTCGCGTCGACCCTTTGATATCCGCGTTCCCTTTTGTCGAGGCTGAGCAGCTCTTCGTCGGTGATCAAGTACAGGACGCCGTTGATCCGGCCCCTTTTCTTAGGATGGATATTGAGCTCCGCCGCTCCGATGATAGGGAGGCGTTCTCCGTCCCGCAGGAAATGGGCATCGATCTTCGGGACTCCCGCCGCGACAGCCTGAGGGGCGTTGAACGGGCGAACGCATGTCCATACCCTCTCCCAGCCCTTAAGGTGGATTTCATGGACCGGACCGTCGTACTTGTGTCCCAGAGTTTGTTCCATGCTGGGCAAGGAGATCAAGGAGCCATAAGCGATGATCCCCGCGAAGTCTTCGGGTATTGCGAGACCGTGTTTTCCTTTTGCTACACACCCAGAGGAAAAATGCAAGGACAGGGCCGACACACAGAGAGATAAGCCTAAGCTTCCTCTTGCCTTGATCACCTCAGTTCCCCTTACTGAGAAAAGGATAGCCCCGCCCCGGAAAAGCGTCAAGGAATAAGAACGGCGGCTCCTTCGCTGTTTCTACCGGCTACGATTTGTCCGCGGTCAACCGATCGTTGGGCCGAGAAACCTGGATCATAATTGGGTCATATTTGTGCCAGATCAGGGGGAAAACGTGGACAAATCCGGGCAAACGCAGGCAAATTGGGCTCAGCCCTAAAGCGGGCCTAAACCGATGATTTCACTGGTCCTATGGAGGGGAAAACATGGCGTGCCTGAGAGGATTCGAACCTCCGACCTTTGGATCCGGAGGAAGAGGTCCCAATCTTATTGCCTCATGATAGAATCTATATGAAATCATAATCATTGCCTCACGTAAGAATTTATACTAAAAGTTGTGCAGTTTTTCTTGTATCTTTGGAGCCGGAAGAGTTTGTCCTGAAACTTTTCCATCTGCTTTTTGAGCTTGACCACATTGAGTTCTTTGTATGTTGCTCGGAGTCTTTCTTTTTGTTCTTCTTCTGTGTATGGTGATTCTAATAACCTCTGATAAGGGGTCTTAGGACTATCATACCTCTTGATGACCCGGCTTCCTATCCTCTCTTTGCTTTTAAGCTTCATGGTTACCTGGAAGAAGTGAGGTGCTCCCCATAGTTTGGGCAGAATTTCTCAAGGAGTACCGTGTGCGTAATTCGATGATTTCGGCGACCGAATCCAATCGAAGCCGGCTACCCTTCGGGGCATAGAAACGCTGGGAATAATTTTCTTATCATAAGTGACCGGCTTCCCGTCGAAATATCCGCCTGAATTCAATTGGAATTAGTGGCCGGCTTCCCGTCGGAATGCCCGGCCGACTTCGATTGGATTACGCATGAGGAAATTCTTGTCTGCCATTCTGGCAAAAAGCGGTCAATAAGATAAAAAAATAGTGAATATGTAGGGTGTCCCGATTTATATATGATCTCCTCTTCCCCCCAAAATAGGAAATATAGATTGTGATATAATGCTGCGCCACCCCCAAGGCCGATGGTTTTGGGGTAAAATCAGCTCAAGGAGGTGGCTCATGAACTTTGTAGGTATTGACCTACATAAGCATTATAGTC
>JAQUQK010000050.1 GCA_028716125.1 Thermoplasmatota archaeon
TTATAACTGGATATTATATGCAGGCGACTATGGCACCTTTTCTAAAAAGGAGCGGAATAAGAAAACGCGAAGAAGTGCTTAAGAAAATAGAGCAGCTTCACGAGCAGTGGGACCAGGTCAACAAGCAGAACGACGAGGCTCCGCTGAAAAGAGACATGTTGTCAAAGATCGACGGTTCGCTCACGGCGCTCCGCTGGGCGCTAAAAGAGATAGAAGACTTCTGATTTTTTTCTGGCAAATTATACGCCGACAACCCACAAAAACCCCTTGAACAGATAGCATATTGCTGCGACTATCGCGCCTGCGGCAACGACTCCGGCGAATATGCTGAGCAGCGCCTGCGATTTCTTGAATCCGAAGAGGTACGCAACGAGCGAGCCAGTCCATGCGCCAGTAGCTGGGAGTGGTATTGCCACGAATATCGCAAGTCCGATAAGACCATAAATTCTAATCGTATCCTCCGCCTTCCTTCGAGTCCTTGCGAAAAGCCAGTTGAAGAATCGGTCAAACACCTGAATTTTGCGCAGCACCTTCTCGGCAAGCGGCATTCCCCAGAGTATGAAAGGCACGGGCAGCATGTTTCCCAAGATTGAAAGCCCGACGGCCTCATACCATGGCATCCCGTAGATGAGCGCCGCAACCGGCAATGCGCCTCTGAGTTCGATTATCGGGAGCGCGGCAATGAAAATTATCGAAAGCCATGGTGGGACTATGGGCATTTTATCTGCCTATCTGAACTTCTCGCCAGTGATTTTCGCAAACAGGTCGATGTAAAGGTCGCTTACTTTCTTTACCATTTCAGATGGTAGTGCAGGTATATCCGGTTCGGGTTTTCCAAGCTTTCGGGCTTCCATGAGCGCCCCGTGATATCCTGTGTCGCGGTAGTGCTGGCGCACGAATTCCTTTGAAAGCTCCACGAATTTTCCCGCTTCATGCTGCTTTAGGTCCCACCAGCGGTCCTCGTCGGCAGTTCCAAAAGTGTCGATAATCATGGGCATGCGCTCCTCGTCAAGCGCGAATTCCTTTTTGCCGTCTACGTGTATAAGTCCGCGCTTTTTGACTTCCTTGTTGATGCGCCCGTCAATCTTCAGGAAAGCGTCTTTTATGGCATTGAATTCATCCATTGAAATTCCCGAAATCTTGAGCGCCTCTTTCATGTCGAGGTGGCGATCTACTTTTTCCAGTTTGGTAGTGACTTCGAAGTAGGGTTCAGGAAGTTCCTCGCCATACTTCACTTCATAGCCCTTCTTGAATCCCAGTTCTTCCGGCTTGACTGTCCCTTCATTGATTCTGTCGTGCATCGAGCCTGCGATATAGTATCGGCAGATGAATTCAAGCGGCACAAGGAAATTCTTGTCTTTAATTGTCGGTTTTTGAAGAATCTGCACTTTCTTGACGCGCATCCGGTCGGGCGCGGGCATTCCGATGTAATGGGTGCGAAGGCCAAGTTTCTTCGCAGCTTCGAACCAATGCGCCGATGTCCTGTTCAGGGTCTCGCCCTTGAATGGAATTTGCGACGGAATTATCTTGTCGAAAACGGATATGTTGTTCGTGAAGTAAAACTCCAATTCGTTTGGGCCTGCGTCGTAGACTTCTTTCACCTTGCCTTTGCGTATAAATTTCATTTCTGCCATTTTCTCGACCTTAACGAAGGTGGATGAAATGCGCATTTATTTAATTAGCGAGCAAAATCCCCGCGCAGCCTATAAAAAAGCCAAAATGCAGATGCCACGATGTTCTAAAACACTTATATATCGACCCAAGTATTCCGGGCCGTTTCCGCTAGGGGGCAATGGTATGAAGGCATTGGTATTTGGAATATGCGCAATAATGATGCTAGGCGTTTTTGCTGGTTGCACGGCTCCGCAAGATGAGCAATCCATGGCAGACCTGGTTTCGAAGCCAGTTAACACTGTGCTTAGCGCCATGGATCTTCAAGGAAAGAAAGGCGTTGTAATCCCATCGACGGAATATTACAACCTGCCGATTCTGGCGCCGGTTCTCAAGAATTACGGCCTCAACGTAAGTGTTGACTGGAAAAAGGACGGCTATGCAGACATAAGCTGCCCAGACGTTTCGGAATTTTCTTCGAAAATTGCACTGGCCTTCTGGAACAGATCTGACATGGCAATCGTCGTTGACAACTACGAAAATTCAATATTGGCGGGCTCCCTCGCATCGGTACTTAATGCGCCAATACTTTATTATGGCAATACGACCAACGAGGCGCTTTGGATGCTTGGCGCAACCAATCCCGAGAACATAATTGCAATCGGCAATGTTCCGTATGCAGAGAAAGCCAACGTTTCGCTTGCCGGCCAGGACGACATAATCGGGTTCACGGTAAGCGCCGCAAAAGAGAAAGGTGTAAACCTGAACTATATCACGGTTGTAAACGCGGACGATGAAACTGGACTGCAGTCATATTTCAAGCAGAAATCCAAGACACCCTACACCGAACACCTCTCGTGCTTCGGCTCCATATTCTCGGCATACCACAACGGCATAGTCGTATCAGTTGCCAATGGAACGATCGCGCCTTCCCCTGAGATTATTGACCTTGCGGTCGCAAAGGCTGCAAAGGCGATGAACGAAAGCGGGATGCAGCCCAAATTCCTGCTGATGCTCGGCGACTCGGTTTCACTTCCATTCTGCTATTACTGGTTCCCCGGAAACAGCGAGGAACTCGGCAAGATTCCGACAGACAACGTATATGCAGACCTTGAAATCGAAGGCGTTTGCGAGGACGGGTACGACACCAATGAAAGCAACCCAGGCCATCCTGTAGAGCCCATGACTGTTGAGCTTGCCAATGGCAGGATCGTCGCAAAGTCCCTTGAAAGCCTTAGCAGATATGCGGACAGGATTTTCAATTACAATGAATATCTCGCGGCGACAAGTGCGCCTGCGGCCAACATTCCGGCGCTTAACCCATTGGAATGGAACAACAATGCGCTTGCCTATTCAGCCACTGGTGCCGAGTTTGGAACGCCCGAAGAATTACAGGCATACGAACTTCTGCTGACGAGCGGATTCAACACCCAGGAAGGATCTGCAGCAGGGCATACGAGCCCCGGGCTGATCGCCGGCTTTAACCAGGTTTCCGGCGTGCTTGTCTCAACGCTGTTCACTATGTCGAGCCTGATTGTCGCCGGAGCCGACCACGGATGCCCGCAGGCAAACTCCGTGGACTACAGCCAGCTCCAGCCGATGCCCCCGAACGTGAACTTCCAGGTTTCATGCCTGACGGGAATGATAGACACATACTTCCCGGATCCTGCTTGGAACACGGTTTCGAAGGACGACTCATATACATACTCGATGCTTGACAATGGATGCGCCTGCCTCGTTGCATCGATGCGCTCGACATATGGCATGCTCACCGGCAGCTATCCGGCGGCAGGCGTTGAAATGGGAACATCTGGCGACACCGCATACCACTTCATGGACAACCTGATACAGCAGGACTGCACAGTAGGAGAGGCGCTCCAGCAGGCGAAGGCGAACCTGGGCGAAAACCTCATTTCATTCGAGTATACGCTTTACGGAGACCCGGCGTTCAATCCGTATGAACCTTGTAATGAAGGAAGCAAGTAAAAACAGCGCAAAAACAAACAATCTCTCTTTTTTTCAGTTATTTTTTCAAATCTTCCCATGCCGATGTTGCCGCAATCGCACCCTGCGCCGCCGCTACGATAAGCTGTTTCATTTCTCCGGTTATATCGCCTGCTGCGTAGACAAGTGGAATATTTGTGCGCTGGCGCTTGTCTGTCTTGACATAACCCGCTTCGGTCAATTCAACCCCAAGCACCTTTGCAATTTCATTTTGCGGAATTTCTCCCACTGCAACAAAAACACCATCGACTGCCAGATCGCTTTCCGCGCCAGTCTTTACGTTCTTCAGGCGCAGGCCGGAAACTTTGGTCTCGCCTTTGATTTCAAGGACAACATTATCCCAGAGCGCCTTGATTTTGCGGTCGAAAATCTTCTGCTGGACTGCTTTCTCGGCCCTGAATTCATTTCTGCGGTGAATCATAACAGCGTCGCAGCCAACATCGTGCAGATATGCTGCATCAGTAAGCGCCGTATTTCCGCCGCCGACAACCGCCACTTTCTTTCCCCTGAAGAAATACCCGTCGCAGGTAGCGCAATAAGAAACGCCTTTGCCGTTGAACTTCGATTCTCCTGGAACATCCAGCTTTTTGTAAGACGAGCCCGTGGCGATGACAATTGCGCGTCCTTCGTATTCTCCGCCGGATGATTTTACAATAAAAGCGCCATCCTTGCGCCTCTCAATCTTTTCAATTTCCTCGAAACTGCGGATTTCTGCATACTTTGCGCCATGCTCCGCAAATTTTTCGGCTAATTCCATGCCTTTTATTGAAGGGAAGCCCAGATAATTCTCCACTTCCCAAGACTTGGTGATTGCGCCGCCTGCACCCATCTTTTCAAGGACAATGACCGAAAGCCCTGCCCTTCTTGCGTAAATCGCAGCATTAAGCCCTGCAGGCCCAGCGCCAATGACAATTACATCGTACACGAAATTAGAATCGGGAATTGGGTAATAAGTTTAGGCTTTCTACGTCGGATTTGCCGTTCCGCAACATTGATAACCGGGATTGCAATAGCACGAGTGATGCCTGCCTACTGTTCAAATTGCAATCAGCAAATTCCAGACGATGCAGTTAAGTGTCCAAATTGCGGGGCTGAATTCACAGGCGAAAAACAAGGAGAATTGAAATCACTTTGCAGCCAGTGCCAAAAGGAAATCCCAGAAGATTCCAAATCGTGCCCGCATTGCGGAATATCTTTTAGAGAAACTGCCAATATTGCCCAAATAACTGAAAGAAGAATAAATTGGGCAATTCTAGCCGCGTCGATACTTTTCATTGGAATGGGAATATGGGAGTTAATTCTCTGCGCGTCTTTTGTTATTGCGGAAAGAAATGGACCTTTTGCCGGTTTTAGTCATCCTGATCCTGCTTGGCTATTAACTATACCGATCCTCCAGATTGCAATCGGAGGCATTTTCTGGTGGAGAAAATCGGTTGGCGCACTATTTGGAATTGTTTTCTGTTTCATGGCAGCAGTATTCATGATATTTCCAATAATTCCAATATATACAGGCTCACTTATTTTAATTGAGGGTAAAGGAGGTTTGATGCTTTGGCAAGCATCATTGGCAATACGTTTCATTCTAATGGTGCTGGGAATTATAATCGAGGCAAAGCACGGTGACAAATTTTAACTTGATGCTTTTCTAAAAAATTCAAAGAAAAATCAGAAAAAGAACGGGCTACTTGTTATTTCTTAGTAGTCGCCCATTCCGCCCATGCCGGGCATTCCGCCGCCCATTCCGGGTGCGCCTGCGGGCATCTTGGAGCCGCCCTTTGAGGCGATTATGTCGTCGATGCGCAGTATCATGACTGCCGCTTCGGTTGAGGACTTTATTGCCTGCGAGCCTACGCGTATCGGTTCGATGACATTGGCCTTGAACATGCTCTCGGCCTTGCCGGTGAAGACGTTTATGCCGAAGTCCTTTTTGCCGGCCTCGTGTGCCTGGCGAAGGTCAACGAGGACGTTGATCGGATCAAGTCCTGCGTTTTCCGCAAGGACGCGCGGTATGGTTTCAAGTGCCTTTGCGAATTCCTCTATTGCGAGCTGCTCGCGTCCGCCGACCGATGATGCATATTGTTTGAGACGTAGTGCAAGTTCGACTGCGGATGCGCCAGCGCCCGGGATGATGAAACCATCTTCAATCGCATCCGAAACGACCTTGAGTGCGTCGTGGACTGCGCGTTCGGTCTCATCGATTACGTGTTCGGTTCCTCCGCGGATGAGCATTGATACTGCCTTTGCGTTCTTGCAGCCGGTTACGAATATCATCTGGCTGTCGCCTATCTTCTTTTCTTCAACCTTGCCCGCGATTCCGAGGTCTTTCTCTGTCAATTCTTTGAGGTTCATGACGATGTTTCCGCCGATTGCCTTTGCAAGCTTTTCCATGTCGCTCTTCTTTATGCGGCGCGCCACCATGACTCCCGCCTTTGCGAAATAGTGCTGTGCGAGATCGTCAATGCCCTTCTGGCAGAGGACTACGTTTGCGCCTGTTTTCTTAACGATGTCGACCATGTTCTTGATTGTGCGCTCCTCGCCGTCGAGGAATGCCTGGAGCTGTGTCGGGTCGGTGACCTGAATCTTCGCCTCGACTTCGGTCTTCTTGATTTCAAGTGCCGCGTCCAGAAGCGCGACTTTTGCGCCTTCAAGCACCTTTGGCATCTGCGGGTGTACGATTTCCTTGTCCAGTATTATGCCATCGACAAGCGTGGTCTCGTGGATTGAGCCACCCGCCTTCTTGACTACAAGGATGTTGTCAATATCTGATGTGTATTTTCCGTTCTTCTTCTCGGTGATTGCCTTAACTGCCTTTACAATTATGTCGCCGAGGTGCTCTTTTGCGCCGGATGCACTCTTGCTGGACATTGCGGTCTTTGCAATATATTCGAGGGTTTCGTTGTCCTCGAATTTGACTGCCTTTGCGTTATCCTTCAAAAGCTCTATTGCCTTGTCCGCCGCCATGCGATATCCAGATGCAATTATTGTCGGGTGGACGTTCTGCTCGATAAGGCTTTCCGCATTGCTGAGAAGTTCGCCCGCGAGTATAACTGATGTCGTTGTTCCGTCGCCGCATTCCTGGTCCTGGGTCTTTGCGACTTCGACAAGCATCTTTGCCGCCGGATGCTCGACGTCGATCTCCTTGAGTATGGTGACGCCGTCATTTGTTATGACTACGTCGCCCATGCTGTCAACGAGCATCTTGTCCATTCCTTTCGGCCCGAGGGTTGAGCGGACTGCGTCGGCGATTGCCTTTGCGGCCATTATGTTGTTCGCCTGGGCGCCCTTGCCCTTCTCGCGCTTCGTGCCTTCCTTCAGAACTATTATTGGCTGTCCTTGCCCCATCATTGTAATCACCAAATTTTGCACAGCGGTATACTTACGCTTCTATAAAAGCTTTCGGTTTATTTTTGCAGTTTCCCGTGCAATCTTTTAATATGATTTGGCCATTCTCCGTCGGCAACTTCCGTCCTTTGCTGGATGGCTGCTTGGTGTCGATATGAAAAATTGGGTATCGCTTTTAGCTATAGGCTGCGCCTTGATGGCTCTCGCCCCAATGTCGGGGTGCACAATTTTAGATTCAATGTTCCCCGAGCCTTTTATCTGGGAAACGATAACTTCAGAGTCCGGCGACGTGGATCCGAGCACCGCGAATCCGTTCATGCCACTTTCTTTTGAGTTTACCACGCACGAACGCGCGGAAAGGCTGAGATTCCAGTTCAATGTGACGCTTCAAGGAGATCCTGGCACGATAGCAGACACCGGCTCTGGACTTATTGGCATGACAATCACAATGATAGACCCTAACGAAAACAGCACGAGTTATGAATTCGGCACTTCTAATGCATATAACATGGAATATGCAACAATCGAGCCGGGCACATGGACTGTTGAAATTACCTGCAACAACGCTGGAAACTACTCGATTGAAATCGAGCAGTATAAGCCAAAGTACGAAGATTACAAGTCATGGCAGATGTGGAGGAAGTAGGTGATTTAAATGACGTTCTCTCAAAAACTTGCAAAATTTATAACAAAACGCCCGCTTGCGATAATCGCGATGTTCGCTCTTGCATTGCTTTTGGCATTGCCGGTTGTAGGCCAGCTTTATCTTTTCACTCCTGAGATCATGCCTCTTTCGGATCCGCTGAACGACGATCCGTTGATAGCAAATTATTTTGACGACTACAATCTCCTAAACGAGAAATTCGGCGGCGTGAATTTCATATTCGTCCCATGTCCGGTCAAAAACACAGGAAGTGTATTTGATCCCGAAGCTATCCGCGAACTTCATGCGGTTGGCCAGGAAATAGAGAAGAACCCGCACGTCGTGGGCACATTCAGCCTTGCGAATGTGATTATGATAGTAAACAAGCTCATCACACAAGACTACTCTTTCCCGGCGGAAGGAACTATCGGCGACCAGCAGATAGCTCTTTACGCATCAGTGGCAGAATCCCAGAATGGGGCCGCAATGGAGGGGGCGCTCTATTCGCCGGAGCAGAACTGCGCGATGATGCTTGTGATAATGGAGAAAGGACAGTCTTTGATGACATACAGGGAATGGGTAAGGGAACTCACGCCTGCAATACGCGAAAGCGCAGACAACAACCCGCACACCGGCGCGCTTGAATTTTACCCAATCAGCGTCGATGTAATGTATCTTGAAATCGACGGGCTTGTAGCGACCGAGGGGTTGCTGTGGATAGCCGTGCCTCTACTTGGCGTCATAATATGCATGTTCTACCTGTTCAGGGACCCGCGCGAAGTCATAATTCCGCTCATCGTCATAATCATTGCGCTGGTTTTCGCCCTTGCGACATTCAAGCTTCTTGACGAGGAATTCAGCCAATTCGCGATGCTGATGGTGGCGCTTTCGCTTGGCGCAGGCATAAGCTATGCGCTTTACGTCATTTCGAGATACCGTGAGGAGCGTGCCCTCGGTTCATCGTCGGAGCTTGCAATAGAAAGAATTATATCAAATCTAGGACCTGCAACGCTCGTAACTGCTTTGACGACGGTCCTTGGGTTCTTCAGCCTTTGGTTCTGCAATTTCCACATAATAATGGTATTTGGATTTGCAACTGCAGTTTCGCTGATTCTCATATTGCTTGGATGCTTCCTGATGATCCCTGCATTCCTGCACATGTTCTATAAAAACAGGACTTTCAACGAACGCCATGCAAAACAGTTCAAGGAGCAACAGTCAAAAGCCATGAAAGGATTGATTCGTTTCGCATACAAGAACCCGATACCGATATTTATTGTAATCATCCTGGTGTGCGGAATTTTCGGCTATGGCATATACAACCCCGGAATAAAGAGCTGGGACACGTCATACACTTCAATTCTTGGCGAGGACAAATACGGCGACATGGCATTCGAAGTCCTCACCAACGACTTTGGATATCCAGAGGAAGGCGTTGTCATAATCAGGGGCGACGTAACGGATCCCGCAAAACTCACTGTTCTAAAGGAGCTTGGGGAAAAATTCAAGGCGGATGAAAAATTCAAGAAGATAGAATCTCCAATAGAGCTGCTCAAGGCAAATTATCTCGCGGCAACAAACACTGCCTCTTTGGGCCAGGATACAAACCAGGACGGCATTCCAGACAGCAAGGCAAACGTAATTGCGGGCTACAACTGGCTTTACAGCGATCCGGCAAGCAAAGTCTCCGCAGATCGTGTTCTTGACTATGTTGACGGCCAGGTAAGCACGGACATATGCGCAATCCGCGTCGTCTATGACGTCGAAGGCGGCTCCCCGATAGAGAACAGGCGCATTGTGATGGACTACATGATTGAGGACATAAACGAGATACAGACGGCGCACCAGGGCACATACGACTACTCTCTGACGGGCCACCTTGTGGGCATAATCGCGCTCATAGATTCAGTTGACTTCGGCCAGATGATCTCGATGTTCGCGATGCTTGGAATGGTTTTCGTAGTCATACTGTTGTTCTTCAAGAACCCCGTAGTTGCCATAATAGCGGAATTCCCCATCATATTCGGAGTATTGATGCAGTCCGGCATAACGGCATATATGGGATTCCAGGTGCAGTATCTTTTCGTCATAGGTTCGGCAATGATAACCGGCCTTGGAACGGACTATGCAGTCCAGATCGTAAACAGGTTCCGCGAGGAAATGCGCTCTGGAAAGACGCCCGAAGAGTCAATGGAGATTGCAGGGTCTACGATTGGAAAAGTGCTCATTGCGTCCATACTCACGACCGCGTCCGCGCTCATAATGCCGATGTTCAGCGGATTGAAATGGGCCGGAACGCTTGCGGGCGTCGCGGTTCCGACCATATTCGTGATATTCATATTCACGCTGCTGTACATACCGCCGGCAGTAGTTTGGCACGCAAAGCACTTCCCTGCAGCATACATTGGAAAGAAGGCCGCAGCTGAACTTAAAGCGAAGCAGGGAACAGCCGCCGAAACAGCCAAAGGGCAAAAGACAACAAAACTCATTGCTGCAGTACCTGCGCCAACGGTTGCAAGCAAGCCCATAGCGACTCAGGCAAACGTGCCTGCAAGGAAGATAAAAGTTGCAGTTCTTGCAAATAAACCGGAACAGAAAAAGTGAGAATTAAACAATCAGGTGTCGTAAATGGAAAGCAAGACATACTACGAGAGAAAACCATTGCCTGAGAACGTAAGAAAGGAAGTCCGTGCCAGCCTCGTTGCAGCCATCGGCGAAGCATCGGTTTCAGACAAGGAAGTCGACCTTGCCGCATATTCGCGCGATTTCTGGCCGATAACCCTGCGCTGGACGCTTGATGGAAAATTTGCAGCGCTTCCCGATTTCATCGCATGGCCTGAAAATGCAGAGCAGGTTTCTGCAATTATAAAGCTGGCAAACAAATGCAAAATCCCGGTAATCCCCTTTGGCGAAGGCTCTGGTGTCATGGGTGGGGTAGTACCGTGCAACGGCGGGATTGTCGTCGACATGAAGAAGCTGAATAAAATTCTGGAAATAAACGACAAGAA
>JAQUQK010000051.1 GCA_028716125.1 Thermoplasmatota archaeon
ATAAACGTTTACGCTTACAGGTGCGACTCCACATTTTTCCTTGAGCCGCTTGAGCAGTTTTTGGTGGAAAGGGAGAAGTACGGCCTGCTCATTGTTGACAGGAAGGAAGCCACTATAGGCATACTCAGCGGAAAGAACATCCGCATGGTCGACAACATGCAGTCCCTCGTTCCAAGCAAGCACGGAATGGGCGGACAGTCGCAGAGGCGTTTCGAGCGCATAATTGAAATTGCGGCGCACGAATGGTTCGTAAAGGTTGGGCAGGTCGCAAGCGCGGTTTTCCTTGCAGACCCGGACATAAAGGGCATCCTTGTCGGCGGCCCCGGCCCGACAAAGGACTACTTCGTGAAGGAAGTTTATCTCGACTACCGCATCCAGCAGAAAATCATCAACCAATTCGACACGGGATACACGGACGAATATGGCCTTCGCGAGCTTGTGGACAAGGCGTCCGCCGAGCTTACAACCCTTGGCCTCACAAAGGAAAAAGACATTGGCCAGAGATTCATGCGCGAGATAACAAAGACGGACGGCGGGCTTTCGGTTTACGGCGAAAACGAGATCAGGCACGCCCTTGACCTGAATGCCGTCGATACAATAATGCTTTCAGAGGCACTCCGGCTCTACCGCGTAAAAATCGGATGCTCGTGCGGATATTTCGAGGAAAAGACGATAAAAGAAGAAGACCTTGAGAAGGACTTAGGCAACTGTCCAAAGTGCGGCGGAAGAATGTCGATACTTGAAAAGAAGGACATCATCCAGGACATTTCCGAGCTTGCGGACAAGGGCGGCGCAAAGGTAGAGCTGATGTCCACCGAAACAAACGAAGGTGAAACAATTTTAAAGGCTTTCGGCGGAATTGCTGGAATTTTGCGCTACAAAATTTCGTAATTTTCTCAATTTTTCCCATTTTTACGGATTTACAAAACGAAATATTTAAGCCATATGACTAAAGACGCAGCTGCGATTGATATTATCATTGACGCAAAACCCACTTTGCAGTAATATTTCCATGAAACGGGGAAGCCGTTCTTTTCCGCGACTGCAAGCCCTATGACGTTGGCGGAAGCGCCAATGGGCGTGGCATTGCCTCCAATGTCGGTTCCTATCGCAAGAGACCATGCCATAGTGTTGAGCCCGAGACCCACTCCAGGAGTGGCGGCAAGGATCTTTATGACCGGCACCATGGTTGCCGCCAGCGGAACGTTGTCGACAAACGCAGACAGGAATGCAAACACCCAGAGAAGCACCATTGCGATTGCAAGCGGGTTGCTCCCCCCTTTGATCAGCAAAGACGCCACGATGTCAAGGATTCCAGTTTCCTCAAGCCCTCCGATCACTATGAAGAGCCCTGCGAAAAATATTAGCGTCAGCCAGTCTATTTTCTCTATCACTTCGGGCATCTTTTTCCCTCCGGTGAGAAGGATGAGGGATGCGCCGAAAATTCCTATGAAGGCGAACGGAATGTGCAGTGCAGCATGAAATACCAGAAGAATTACTGCAACCACAAAGACTGCGATGCCTGCAACCATGAGGCGCTTGTCCTTTATTGCGTCCTCGGGCTTCAAGCCCTCAAGCTTGTGGATGTTGGATACTTTGTCCTTTTTCAGCCCCTTCCTGTACCAGAAATAGAAAAACAATATATTCACTGCAAAGACGACGACTGCGACAATGCCCGTATTCGCTATGAAATCCAGGAATGAAAGCTCGCATCCCGTTCCTATGATGATGTTTGGCGGGTCGCCCATCATGGTTGCGCTCCCGCCTATGTTGGCAGAACAAATTTCCGAAATTATGAACGGCACCGGATTTATTTTCATCAGCTTGCACGCCTCTATTGTAAGAGTGGACATGAAGAGAAGAACTGTTATGCTGTCCATGAATGCCGAAAGGAATGCTGAAAGGATTGAGAGCATTATGAATGCCTTGACAACGTCGAATTTTACGAATCGAATCGTCTTAAGGCCAATCCATCTGAAGAAGCCAGACTCGCTCAGCGCCCCCACCATCACGAACATGCCAAAAATCAGGCCTATGGCTTCCCAGTTTATTTTCTGGAGTATCTGCTCTCCGGAAAGTATTCCAAAAAGGAAAAGCAGCATCGCGCCTGCAAGTGCCGCAATTGTGCGGTTTATCTTGTTGCTCAATATCATTCCATAAGTGAGCAGGAAGACTGCACCGGCGACTATTTTGGGATCGATTCCAATGTCTATCATGCGAATACGAAGTACCTAAGCCATATTATGAGCGCCGAAACCGCGATTGCAATGGTCATCGAAATGAATCCGACTTTGCAGTAATATCCCCACGAAACGCGGTATCCGCTCTTTTCCGCGATTGCAAGACCCACCACATTTGCGGATGCTCCGATAGGTGTTGCGTTTCCTCCGATGTCGGTTCCTATCGCAAGGGACCATGCAAGAGTGTCCAGATGAGCGGCGTTTCCTCCGGCAATCATTTTTATCATCGGAACCATCGTGGCTGCAAGCGGAACGTTGTCCACGAATGCCGAAACATATGCCGACAGCCAGAGTATGACCATCGATATCGCGAGCAGCCCGCCCTTCATCTGTGAAATATACGAAGCGGCGATTGTTATAACGCCGGTTTCCTCAAGGCCGCCGATTACTATGAAGAGGCCAGCGAAGAATATGAGAGTCAGCCAGTCCACTTTCTCTATAACTTCCGGCATCTTGCTTCCGCCGGCTACAAGCACAAACAATGCGCCGATTATGCCTACGAATCCGACCGAAAGGCCGATCTGCTGATATACGGTCAGGAGTATTATAGTTAGAACAAAAGAGCATATGCCTGCAATCATAAGGCGCTTGTCGGTTATGGCTTCCGACGCTTTCATCTTCTCGAGCTCCTTTGTATCCTTCTTGGCGCTTCCCTTAAGCTCCTTCCTGTACCAGAAGTAGAAGAATATTATGTCCGCGGCGAACGCTATTACCGCTATTATGGCCGTGTTTGTGAGGAAATCGCCGAAGGTGAGGTTGCAGCCCGCGCCGATGATGATGTTTGGCGGGTCGCCCATCATGGTTGCGCTTCCGCCTATGTTCGAGCAGCATATTTCCGAAATTATGAAAGGTATCGGGTTTATGCCCATCATGGCGCAAACGTCGAGAGTGAGCGACGCCATGAAAAGCATCACTGTTATGCTGCCCATGAACGCCGAAAGCAGTGTCGTGAGCGCAGAGAACAGCAGGAATATCTTGATTATGTCGAATTTGGCGGCGCGAAGCGTGTTAATGCCTATCCATCTGAAAAATCCGGACTCGCGAAGCGCGCCCACCATGATGAACATTCCAAACATCAGGCCGAGCGCGTCCCAGTCTATTATGTCGGTGAAAATCTTCATTCCGTCCGGCAAAACGCCGAAGACGTAAAGCGCCACTGCGCCAAGAAGGGCAGCTATCGTACGGTGTATTTTGTTGCTCATTATCAGCCCATACGTGGCTACAAATATTATTATTGCAAGAACCCTCATGTCAGTTCCAAGATTTATCACGAAAACACTCTCCCGCTTGCGCCTATTTGTTGGGGCTTTTCTCGCCTATGAGCAATATTGGAATCTTCGACGCGGCAATGGTGATGCGCTCAAGCTTTCCAAGCGCTAGCCTGCGCCTGAAAAAGCGGAACTTGTATGCGGCACCGGTCCTTCCCCTGCTTCCGATTATCATGTCGTAGTTCTTCTGGCGTTCAATTATGTCTATATCGGGGGCCTCGCCGCCCATGATCCCATTGTATTTCACGCCTGCAGAATCGGCAGCCGACTTCACAAATGATAGCGCCTGAGTTCCGCGCGCCTCTGCTGAAGTTCCGACGTAAATCGTATCAAGCTTTGAGTTGAATTTCGATGCGAGCTGTATCGCTATCCTGCTTGCCGCCCTGGAATACTTGCTGTCGGTCGTCGGGTTTAGTATGTGTTTTGGAGCCTTCGCATCGACCGGGTTTCCAATGACAAGCGCAGAGCAGCTTATGCGCTCTAGGGTCTTGCTGCAAACGCGCCCCAATTTTATTTTCGGCATTGCGTCGGATGCGTGCCTTCCTATCGCCAGAAGCCCGAAATTCATGCGGCTTGCATATTCGGCGATTTCCTTGGAAGGGTCGCCGTTCACGACCACGATTTTCGCCTTTATGCCATGCTTGTCAAGAATTCCGTCAAGTTTTTCCGCTGCATCCCATGACATCTTCTCAAGCTGCTCGCGCAGTCCGCCAGACATCTGGCCAAGGCCCGCAGTAGTCTCAACGACGCTTATTATATGGTATTCGGCCTTCGGGAAAAGGGTCGCCGTGTATTCCGCAAGGCTTGGCATCAAGGCCGAGTTGTCGGTGGCTATCAGGATGCGCTTGAACATAAGAATCCCTAGTGTATAAAACGTTCATATATATGCATTAGCCGTACGGATGAGAATGCGTTCCTTGCAGATACACAACTAATATATCCAGATTGGGAATTCGGGGGCGCTGTTTGTATGGATGGGGAATCAGCTAAAATAACGGCCATCGCCCTTACGACGCTTGCGCCTCTTCTTGCGGGATTGCTTTGCTACATTGCGCCCGGAAGGAAATCAAGGAACGTCCTGATATCTGCGGGCATTGTTTCCGCCATGGCGGGAAGCGTTCTGCTTTTCCTGCTGCTGAGGGGCTCGCCGGGCCACACAATCCGCATAGAGCTTGGGAGCGTCGCGATTCCGGGGCTTGGCGCTATTTCTGCAAACGAGATAATTACAATCGCAGAAATCACTCTTGCGGCGGCATTCATCTACCTTGCCGCGAGGATTAAGGCATTCTACGCCCTCGCTCTCAGTATAGCGCAGCTTGGCGCAATGATATGGTACGAGTTCTCTTACGCGCCTGCGCACGGCTCGGAGCACGCAGTCAGGATTTTAATAGATTACTGGTCCGGCACAATGTGCCTAATTGTCTCGATAATAGGCTCGCTCATCGTAATTTACGCAGTAAAATACATGGAAGGCCAGCACAGCCAGAACCGATTCTTTGCATACTTTGTGGGATTTTTGGGCGCCATGAATGCCGCAGTGTTCTGCGACAGCCTTGCTGCATTCCTGCTGTTCTGGGAGATAACCACGCTCGCAAGCTACATGCTGATTAAGCACGAGCAGAACACAGAGTCGCTCCAGAATGCAAAGCGCGCATTCCAGCTTAACGTCATAGGAGGCGCGGGAATATCTGCGGCAATAATTGTTCTCGGCATCGCCTGCAACATATCCTCGCTTGGCGAGATTGCAGCACTTGAAGGCGCGATTGCGCCAGCCCTGATGCTTGGCGTCATCCTGCTTTGCTTTGGCGCAATCGTGAAGTCGGCGCAAGTCCCATTCCAGTCGTGGCTTCTTGGCGCAATGGTCGCACCAACGCCTGTCTCGGCCCTGCTCCATTCAAGCACGATGGTAAAACTCGGAATTTATCTTATAATCCGGCTTTCGCCGGCTTTCTCGCATTTCCCGGCAGTTGGATACATGCTGGCATTAATCGGCGGATTCTCGTTTGTTTCAACGGCAATCATCGCGATATCGCAGAACAATGCCAAGAAGGTGCTTGCATACTCGACAATCGGCAACCTCGGCCTGATAATAATGCTTGCAGGGATACACACCTCGCTTGCAATCAGCGCCGCGATAATTCTTACGATATTCCACGCAATCTCAAAGGCGCTCCTGTTTATGGGCGTTGGCGTCGTCCAGCACGAGATGCACACCCGCGACATAGAGGATACCGAAGGAATGATAGCAAAGCGCCCCCTCATAGCCACGATAATACTGATGGGGATTGTCACGATGATAATACCGCCTTTTGGCGTATTCGTTGGAAAGTACATGGCAATACAGGCATCCGTTGCCGCGCCGTGGATGATGATTTTGCTTGCGGTTGGAAGCGCCGCGACTGTCGTTTATTACGTCAAGTGGTTTGGCAGGCTCATCAGCACCGACAGGGAAATGGAAAGGAAGCCGGAGCACATGAGCACCCTGTTCTCCACGCCGCTTGCCGCCCTGCTCGCCGGCGCAATTGGGCTTTCTTTCGTCATCGTTCAGGTCGTCGCGTGGTTTGTGGACCCTGCCGTGGCGTCAATGGGATATGACGTTGTGCTGCAGGCAATATCAGTTGAAGTGGTCACTCCCAGCGGATACATCTCCTCAATTGCGATAGGCGCGTCCATGGCCGCGGTGCTTCTTGCTGGGCTTATGATAAAGCTGGACGACTCCAAAAAGACGCGCCCATATTCCTGCGGCATTGAATTCCCTGGCGAGCTTGGCGGAATGTACATGCACGGCTACGCCGGAGAGGACAAGGTGAACAAGTACGTTAACTTTGCGGGAATCGCGCTGATTATGATTTTCGTGGCCATTGGCATAATTGCAATGGCAGTGGGCAAGGTGATGTGATGAATTTTCAGCCAAGCATATTGTTCAGCATACTTCTCTCAATCGCAGCTCCGTTCATAGGGATGCTGATTTTGGGATTTGACCGCAAGATAACCGCGCGCATGCAAAACCGGGTCGGCCCGCCGATTCTCCAGCCGTTCTACGACGTCGTGAAGCTGTTTGGAAAATCCGAGCTGATGGTGAAAAAAGCCCAGATACTGTTTGCGCTGATGTTCGTCGGAACCTTGCTCCTTTCAACAGTCCTGCTCTGCTTTGGCGGCGACCTGCTCGTGATATTCTTCCTGATAAGCACTGGAATGATATTCTACACGCTTGGCGCATACAGCGTGAAGTCGGGATTCAGCTTCATCGGAGGGAACAGGGAGCTGTACCAGATGCTCGCATACGAGCCGATATTCATGCTCACTGTGTTCTCTGTTGGCCTTATCACAAAGAGTTTCAGGGTCGACCAGATATTCGGGCTTGAAGTGCCGCTCGTGGCTATTATTCCGCTGCCCCTCGTTTCAATGATGATCGTCTTCCTGATAAAAATGCAGAAATCGCCGTTCGACATTTCAACGGCGCACACCGAGATAATTTCAGGCCCGATGATCGAATATTCCGGCGGATATCTCGCACTTCTTAAGATAGCGCACTGGTATGAGATTTTCCTCGTCATCGGAATAATGTCTCTTTTCTTCGTAGTGCCAGGCAATCCAGTTCTCACAGTTGTATCGATGGCTGCGGCAGGACTTGCAATATACTTCGTTTCGATAATAATAGACAACGTGACCGCAAGGGTGCACTGGAACACGATGCTGCGGCTTTCCGCGGCGATTGGGATAACGCTGATAGTCGTGAACGTGGCAATCGTGTATATTGTGGCCTACATAGCGGGAGGCGCTTAAATGGGAATCGTTGAAAAATCAAGGCTGAAGTCCCCGTGGATTCTCCACTATGACTGCTCTTCATGCAACGGATGCGACATTGAAATCCTTGCGTGCCTGACGCCCTACTACGACATAGAGCGATTTGGCATACTCAGCAAAGGCAATCCAAAGCACTCGGACGTCCTGCTAGTGACAGGGGGCGTGAACCATCGCAACAAGACCGTCCTGAAGAACCTGTACGACCAGATGCCTGCTCCGAAAGTCGTAATCGCGATTGGGGCATGCGGCTCGACTGGCGGCATATTCCACAACTGCTACAACATCCTCGGCGGAGCTGACAAGATAGTTCCGGTTGACGTTTACGTTCCGGGATGCCCGCCGAGACCTGAAGCGATAATCGATGGGGTTGTTAAAGCGCTTGACAAGCTAAAGCATCTCCAGAACGGCACATGGAAAGAGCCGGAGACAGGGCCGATTGTGGTGGAAACTGCTGTTGGTGCTAAGCCTGCTCCTGCAGCCAAATACGCAAATGCGGCGCCAGCGCCCACTTTAAACTCTCAGCCCACAAATAAGGAGGCATAAGCATGCAAAACGAAATCCAAGTAAACTCTGCAACCCTGATTGGAGAAACGTTGAAAATGCTTGAAGCGAAGATGCGCTTTGCAACCGCAACATGCCTTGACATTGGCGATCACTTTGAAATAATATACCACTTCGACAACGGCAATGAGATGAAGCACTTGCGCCTCTCGTTCAAGGATGGCGAGGAAGTGCCCTCGATTCGCGCGCTGTACGCATGTGCCAGATTTATCGAATCCGAGATAGTGGACCTTTTCGGAGTGAAAATCTCCGGAGTTTCTGCTGGACTGCTTCTTGGCAGCGATTCCCCGGTGGCGCCAATGCGCAAGTCCGCGCCTGCGAAAAGCGAGGTGAACTGAATGGTCAAGAGCACGATAACATTCGGGCCGCAGCACCCGGTTTTCCCTGAGCCGATACAATTCATACTGAAGGTAGTTGACGAGAAAGTTGTCCTTGCCGAGCCGCAGATTGGATACGTCCACCGCGGAATAGAGAAGGCGTTCGAGCTCAACGACCCGAAGGACAATATATTCCTGGCAGAGCGCATCTGCGGAATCTGCCCTGCGCCGCACACCACAGCGTACGTCCGCGGAGTTGAAAGCCTGATGGGAATAGAGGCGCCGCCACGCGCAAAATACATCCGCACGATAATGAACGAACTGAACAGGATTCACTCCCATATTTTGTGGGCGGGGCTTCTTGGCGACGCCATCGGATTTGAAAGCTATTTCATGCAGACCTGGAACTACCGCGAAAAGGTGCTGGATGCGATCGAAAAGATATCCGGACACCGCGTTACGTATGCAATGAACGCAATCGGCGGAGTCCGAAGGGACATGACAAATGAACAGCTCCGCGGCCTCGAAAAGACCATGGACTACGTCGAGTCTTCGCTTGAAAACATCGAGGACGTAATGAAGGACTACACAATCAAGAAGAGAACGCAGGGCATAGGCATCCTTACTGAAGAAGAAGCAAGAAGGGACGGTGCAGTCGGGCCAACGGCAAGGGCTTCCGGAATCTCGCAGGACTTGAGAACCAGCGGATACGACGCATACGGCGATTTGAAATTCGAGCCCGTAGTGGTAAACAACTGCGACTCATACGGAAGATTTGCGGTGCGCTGGCAGGAGCTCAAGCAATCAATAGACCTCATCCGCCAGTGCATAGTCAAGATGCCAAGCGGCGAAATACTCACGAAATCGAACAACCCGATGAACGGCGAAGCGATTTCAAGGGTAGAGGCGCCGCGCGGAGAACTGTTCTATTATATCAAGGGCAACGGAAGCAAGAAGCTCGAGAGAGTCAAGGTGCGCACACCGACTTTCGCAAACATCATTCCAACCGTGACTATGCTTTCGAAGGGCTGCCAGGTGGCCGACGTCTCGGTCATAGTGCTGTCGATGGACCCCTGCATATCCTGCACGGAGAGGTGAATAAATGCCCGGAATGCTCAAAATAATATTCGGAAACCTGTTCAAGAAGAGGGCAACGCGCCTTTATCCTTTCGAGAAGCGCGCTCCTTTCGAAAACGCCCGCGGAAGCATGGATTTCGCGCACATGGAAAACTGCATATTCTGCAACCTTTGCGCAAAGAACTGCCCGCCAAAGGCGATAACTGTTGACAGGGCAAACAAGAGGAATGCGCTTGACCCACTCCGCTGCATACAGTGCGGAGTCTGCGCTGAGGCGTGCCCAAAGAAAGTCATAGAGATGCGCGGGCAATACAATGAGCCGTGCTACGCAAAGCGCACCCACGTGGCGGCGCAGGTCGTAAAGTGCGCGCAAACCCCGCCGGAACAGAAGTGATTTTTTCTTCCTATTTTTTGGTTTTAAACGCTTCCGCTTCGCTTAAGAAACAGCCGCAGTATTTCTGCCTATAAAGCCCGAGTTCCTTTGAAATCGCAATCCCTTCGCGCCAGCCGGAACGGAAGTCTTCATAGTAAAAAGGCACGCCGGCTTCCTTCGCTATGCGCTCTGCGGTCTCTCTTATCAAATCATGCTTCTGGTAAATTGAATAAAGAAGCGTAGTTGTAAAGGCATCAAACTTGTTTTCCTTGGCGTATTGCGCCACTTCGCGCAACCGAACGTCGTAGCACCCGGCGCATCTTGGCTCGCCCGAAAACGCCGATTTCGCCCATCGCTCAATTTCAACCGGAGAATATTCGCCGCGAAAAACCACAGGCGTTCCCTTCAATTCGGAATACTTGCGAAGCGGTTCCAGCCGGAGACCAAACTCTGCCGCAGGATGAATATTCGGATTGTAGAAAAATCCCGTTACTTCGTGCCCTTGCTCTTTCAGCCGCTTGTCAGTGAAGCAAAAACATGGGGCGCAGCAGACGTGGGCGAGGAGTTTCATTTAGCCCTTCAACCCTTTCCCGACAACGCACAGATGCGCCAGCAATGCCTCAAGCTGGATGCGCTCGTTTGAGCCTTCTACCATGCGGAATTCTATCTCGCCGATTTTGTCCACGAGTGCGACTTTTGCTATGTCTGGCACGCCGAGGTCGAATACCGCGGAGTGGATTTGCTTTATGACATCCTCGCCGGAAAGCCCGTAAGTGATGAGAAGGTTGTCAAGCACGGTTCTTGCTTCCAAAAATCCGCCCTTGAGCGCTTTTTCCATCAGTTCCTTGACTTCCTCAGGGCGCGCGGTTGCGGTTATCTTGTAAAGCGAGTCCGCATCGATATTCTTTGAAAGCGCAGTCGCAGTCTGAAGCGTGTTTGTTATCTTGCGAAGGTCGCC
>JAQUQK010000052.1 GCA_028716125.1 Thermoplasmatota archaeon
CTCCACTTCCTTGCGGTATGTCGGCCCTCCATTGTATGCGCAGAATGGAATAAGCCGTCCGTCGGGCGTAATTTGGTGTATCCCGCAGCGCTTCACGCGCTCGATGTCGTAGTTGTATGAATCTTGGAAATGCATCGCCCCGATAAGCAGGGAGTTCCATGCGAACTTGCGCAGGGACGAATAGTCGTTCATCACTATTGAGCGTATCACTGATTTGAGGTCAAGGCCCGCTGGCGCCTTTTTGCCGTCTATGTTGCGCAGGATTTTCCCGGAATTCAGCCAGACGTTCAAGCGCGGCGAAAATGATTTTCTGGCGCTTATGGCAAGGTGCATCACGTCGGACATGAACCCTTCCACGTCCACAAAATCTGTAATTGGAATTACTTTGGGCGCAATTTGGCACGACTTTTTCTTTTCCACGAAAACGTATGTCGCCATTCCGCAATGCGGGTGTGTCGTGAACGTTATCTGGGGCTTGTGCTCCACGGCTGCGACGAGTTCGGAGACTGGCGCAACAAAAGGAACGGGATAGAAATCCGAGCGCTTGATTGCGCCGCCAGTATGCTTTTCAAGCGCAATGCAGAGATCAGGTATCGTGAAGCGCTGGCGCTGTCTCTCTTTTAGGGAGATGCGCCCTGTGAAAGCCACGGGCTGGTAGTTTATTCCTCTTATGATGTCGCTGTTTTTCACCGCGAAGTCGAATATCGGCCCGACCTGTCCATCGTTGACTGTCTTTACAACGGTTGGCACAAGCACGGTGCTGAGCGAAGGAGCGGACTTCCGGCAATTCTCTATTGCCTTTTCCTTTACCTTGAGCAAACGCCTGCCGCGCGATTTCAGGTATATTTCATCGTCCAATCCGTCAAATTGCAGGTATGCCGTTTTCAGCCCCGCATTCACCATTTCCTGCACGAAGCGCGGGTCCTCGGCCATCTTCAGCCCGTTGGTGGCCACTTGTACCTGCCGGAATCCCATGCGCGACGCAGTACGCAAAATTTCAATAAAATCCGCGCGTATCGTAGGCTCGCCGCCCGAAAACTGGATTGCCGCCACGGGTACGGGCTTGTTTTCCCTAAGAACGCGCATCATTCCGACAATCGTCTTGAAATCCGGTTCGTAGACGTAGCCGGCGGCATTTGCATTGGCAAAACAGATTGGACAGCGCAGGTTGCAGCGGTTTGTCAAATCCATGTTTGCAAGGAGCGTATGAGTCAGGTGCGCGTCGCACAAACCACAGTCAAATGGGCAGCCGTCCGTCACTGGCACGCGCGGGTTTTCAACGCCTTTTCCATCGTATGCGAACTCCTCTGCCTTTGCATACATATCCGCGTCAGACCAGTAAACGTCAGAGAAGGTGTCATGTTCCGCGCATTTCTTCTCAATAAGGACTTTTCCGCCCTTCTCGAAAATATGAGCCGAAATGATCTTTCCGCATTCCGGGCAGAGAGATTTGATATTTCTTGGAAGCGTTCTATTCGGGCGGATTTGATTTTGTTTTTCCATGTCTACAATATCAATTACGTTAAACCATATTAAAATCTAACCTTGAAAACTTCGGCAATTGACTAAAAATTGGGCAAAGAGAAAAAGACTATTTCTTGTTTTTGTTTGCCTCAAAAATCTGGTCCCACAGCTTGCGAGTTTCGAGTGCCTCTTTCTCGTCCATTATCTGGATGGCATATCCTGCATGGACGACGACGTAATCGCCAACCTTCGCATCGACAAGTGAAATATTGCATTGGCGGGAAGAGCCTTCGCCGAAATCAACCTCGGCCTTGTTATCGGTTATTTTCAATATTTTTCCTGGAATTGCAAGACACATTTTCTCACCATTGTTTCATTTTCACTTGAAGCGCACCGTCTCGAGGTTCATGAGCGCTCTCGTTTCCATTCCGTACTGCTTGTGCAGGGATGACGAAAGCTGTATGCACTTCTCGGCTTCGCCATGGCCTATCAGTATTATTTCCGGCTGGGGGCGCATGTCATATATGTAATTCATAAGCTGGCGGCGGTCGGAATGGCCTGAGAAACCGTCGCAAGTCTCAATGTTCAGGTTTATCTTGATAATCTTCTGGTCCTTGCCCATTCCAAGCTGCAGCTCTTTCATGCCGTTCTGGATGCGGCGGCCCATCGTGCCTTCCGCCTGATAACCGACAAACAGCAGAGTGTTCTTTGCTTCCGGCGCCCACTGCTTGAAGTATTCCATTATCGGCCCGCCGTTCATCATGCCCGCGGTTCCGATTATTATGCACGGGTCGGGGTCATTCAATATCTTGTCGCGCATCTCGCCGCTGTCAACCCTGTGGAATATCTTTGACAGGAACGGGTTTTCGCCCATGTGGAATATGTCGTTGCGGAGTTGATAGTTGAGGTACTCGGGATATGCGGCGTGAATCGCGGTTGCTTCCCAGATCATTCCGTCGAGGTATACTGGAACTTCAGGCAGCTGTTTTGTCGACATAAGGTTCTGCAAAACGAGCATTACTTCCTGCGAGCGCCCTACTGCGAACGCGGGGATCATCACTTTTCCTTTCTTTGCAAGCGTCCTTCCAATGATGTCCTTCATCTGGTCGACGGCCTCGCGGCGCGAAGGCTGGAAGTCGTTCGGCCCTCCATAGGTCGCTTCCATCACGAGCGCCTCTATGCGCGGGAACTTGTTCGTCGCCGGGTCGAAAAGCCAGGTCTGCTCGTACTTTATGTCGCCTGAGAATACCATATTATACTGCCCGTCGCCAAAGTGCAGGTGCGCAGACGATGAGCCGAGGATATGGCCCGCATTCCACATTGTAAGTTTTATGTCGGGCGATACGTCGGTCGTGTCGCCGTAGTTGAGAGTTATACAGTGTTTTATCATTTCACGGACATTCTCGGAATCATACGGAACCTTATGGCCTTCTCCGCCAGTTACTTTTATAGAGTCCAACGCAAGCAATGTCATTATGTCGCGCGTGGGCGGCGTGCAGTAAACCGGCCCCTCGAAGCCATATTTGAACAACAGCGGGACAAGGCCGCAGTGGTCAAGGTGGGCATGGGTGATGATGACTGCATCAATTGTGTTTGGCGGCCACACTTCGGGAAGATGAAGATAAGGGGAAGCGCTTGCTTCCGATGAAGTGTTTAGGCCGCAGTCAATAAGTATCCTGCTGTTTGGGGTCGTGACAAGAACGCAGCTCCTTCCGATTTCGCGGAATGCGCCAAGTGTTGTAAGGCGTATCCAGAATTCGTTGCTCCTTCCGCTGTAAATCTTCCTTCCGACCTTGCGGAGGAACGCCCTTCTATCGTCTACGACGCTTCTCAAATATTCGCGTATTTCGCGGACACTTTTTGAAGGTATCGGGGGCGTGCGTATGACTTTCGGATTCCAGCCGATTTTCTTTTTGAGCTCATTAAGGGTGGCGCCGTATTTTCCTATGGCAAATCCCGGCTTTGCCGCCTCTATCGTGACTTCGCAAGTTTCCGGTTCGAAGAAAATGTCGGAAACTTCCGCTTCTTTTGGAATGGTTGCCTTTATTTCGGCCTCGGCGCCTTCCTGCGCCGCAAGCACGGATGGGTCAGCCCGTATCGTGATACGCTTCTGCAGGCCTTTTGCAAGATAGCGGACCATGTCTGTGTTGTCTGCGAATTTTTCCGGAGTCTTAGTATAGACTACAAGCGTTGCCCCTTCGAATTCCACGTCGCTTATGTCAACGTCGGCGGGAACTCCGCGGCGCACCGCATCGGTCACTTCCTTCAATACGTCGTCTACGGTCATTTAATTCAAACCTTTGAAACTTTAATCGTGGTTGTTTACAAGCTAAAAATGAAAGATATTTGAGATTGAGAATTTAGTGCTTTGAGTCCATTTCCTTTACTTTTTCCTCGGCTTCCTTCAGGTTGAGGTTTATGGTTTCATATCCTTTCTTTGTTATTTTTGCAACTTCAATTCCGTCGCCGGATGCCGAATCGCGCTTCATTGCCATGAATATTGCGCGTATTGCTAGGTTAACACCGTCTTCTGCGCTCATGCCGTCCCTGAAGTGGTCCTCAAGCACGCCGTAAACGTAAGGCGAGCCCGATCCAGTGGAAACGTATTTGTCCGGTATGGAGCCGCCGGCGGCGTCAAGCGAATACACCCAGTTCCCTTCGCCGTCTACTCCGCCCATTATGAGCTGGACGTAGTAAGGCACATATCTCTGCCCTGCGAGGATGTTTGCCATCATTGTGGATGCCGCGCGAACCGACATGGAAGCGCCGTTTCTTATCTTGTAGAGTTCCGCTTCGGCCTTTGCATATCTTGCAAGAACCTGCGCGTCGCCGACAAGACCTGCTGTTGTGAGCGCCATGTTGTCATCTATCTTGAAGAGCTTCTGCGTCATCTTGTGGGCGATCATCGTGCCCATGGTTGCGCGGTGCTCTGTAGCTATGACCACGCCGTCCTTGCAAACAATTCCTAGCGTCGTCGTGCCGGTTTTCTTGACTTCTTCCAAGTTATCACCTATGAGTTGAACCTAGTCCAGAGAGAGACAATGTAGAATCATTATAAAATGATTAAGGCTCTCGGACACACAATTCGCCGTTGTCCCTTCTTCTATTCCGAGCAAATAGGAATCCTTTGGAGTATATATAAGCATTGTTGGTTGTTCCCTTGGCGTCTCTTCCCTTGCGCTACTTCTGCAGTTCCGGCGCTGCCTCTGCAGGCTTTGTTGGCAGTTCGTCTGGCAGCGAGAAGAACGCTACGATCGCAAGTATGTCCGCGACAAAGCTAATTACAAGCCCCACCAATATTATGGCGGTCGCAGCCCCAATAAGGTAAAGGAGACCGGCTGTTGCGAACATCTGGATTCCCATATGTTTCGCTATGCTTTCGTAAGCCTTCTTCTGATATATGGCACCGATTATGAAAAGGACTATTGTGGGTATTGCTGCTACAAGTATAGATTTCATTATTGCAAGCATTGTTTCAGTGCTACGCATGTTTTCCATCATCTGGCCGTAATTCATCATGCCCGAAAGTGCCGAAACCCCAAGGGATGCTATGAAGATTATTATGAATGAAAACGTTCCTGCCAGCCCAAGAATAAAGTATATCAGGTAATTCTTGAAAATCGATTGGTCTTTGGTCATTTTGGAAAGTTCGCTCATTGCCAGGAACACAAGAACGATTCCCGCAAGGCCGAATAAAAATCCGACGTTCGGGATAAGCCCGCCAAAAGCCCCCAAGATGAGCCCTATTCCTCCAAGCAACTTAACATCGTGCAGTTTCATGGCATCAATTCGAATATGAAAATTTCAATATATATGCATTGCGGGTTTGCAATATAAAAAATCAAGAAAAATGCCTAACTGCCCAAAATCGGCAAAGCGCCGCCTATAAGTGGAATGTACGAAATTCTAAGTCGGACCGAGCCATACGGCTTCAGGATTACCTGTTCGTCGGGCTCTATTGACATCACAGGGCTTTGCGGCAGAGGATCTGCGCTTTGCAGAGGGCTTTCTACCCATGTCGGTATCTTGCGCCCATCCATCTTGACTATGATCGGCGTGTTGTCCGGCATCCAAGGCTGGAGGCCCACTTCTTTGCCGAGATCGACAACCTCAAAAGCCGAGGCAATATCATCCTCAGATGCAACTACTCCGTAGTTCCAATCCGATGCAGAGTGCACCTGCCACGGGCCGAAGCGCTCGTCGCTATAGTTCACGCCGGGGAAAAGAAGGGTGTGCTGTTGCTCTGCAATTGGATAAGTGGGAGTGTCCCTATCGAGAATCCAATCCTCATTAATTGCTATGGAAAAAACGAGCGGGCCGTATTGGACTCCGACGGAATCTTTTTCCCATCTTGATATGTTTATTTCCCTTGGCAAATTGAGCAAAATCGTATCGCCCTGCTTCCACTTGCGCTCAATGGCTATAAATGTGGAATTCTTAAGATTGCTTGCCGATTCGACGACCGAGCCAGATGCGTCAAGTATCGAGTATGATGCGCCAGCGCACCACTGCGGAATCCTAAGCTGGATTGGGAATTCAACGGCCCTTTCGGGATTTACAGTCAGTTTTACAGAGCCGCGGAAAGGATAGTCCGTCTCTTCCACTATGTTCACTTTCGTTCCGTCATCTGCGGCCGCATTCACTTCGCACGGCCCATATACAATCGCAGCCAAAGCCCCGTCGCTTGAAGCCATCCATAGATGCTCGCAAAGCGAAGGCCAGCCATAGTGCATGTTGAATGCGCAGCATTTGTATGCGGGAGCGGTTCCAAACTGGAGTGCATCCGGATATGGCATCGAGAACGTGCCGCTCATATAGCCGCAGTCCACCTGGTTGGGCTGCTGGAAATACTGGTGGCCAGTCATGTCGGGCTTTAGCGTTGCCGGAAGCGCGTTGAACGCCAACCTTTCAAGGCGGTCTGCAAACATCGGGTCGCCGGTTATGCCAAGAATCGTTTCCATGCTGTACATTTCCTCAACGACCTGGCACGTTTCGGAGCCGGCGGTCCCTCTTGTAAGCTCCACTCTTTCGTCCCCGGCGTGCGTCCCCTCGATTTGGCCGTGGTATTTTGCGATGTGTTCTACTCCCGCATAGGCCGCGTCAAAGTACCTTTTGTCATGGCTTTGCAGCCAGTAAAGCGCAGGAAGCTTGTATGCCATTGCGATATTTACCGTATGGGTCTGGTCTTGCGGGGCAGGGTTCACGGCTATTATCGGAGAATCCGTTTCAAACAGCGTTGTCCAGTCGTAAGTCTTTTCGGATATCATCTGCCCGAGATCCAAAAGCCATGATTCGCCTGTTTTGGAATAAAGCCAGTAGACGCTTGCAATGTTCTCGGCGCCCCTCATTCCGCCCCAGGTACCAAGCCCATTCGGATCGTTTGGCAGGCTTGCAAGCTCGTATTTGAAGAATTTAGTCATGAAAGGTATAACGCGCTCGTCGCCAGTTGCATCATAATATATGCGAAGCGCGTGAAGCATCGGCATCCTCGGCCACCAGTACAAATCAGCACTGCGGCTTGAATCCGTGCTGACCGGACCGAAAAGTCCGTCTTCGCGCTGGCTGTTGATTGTCCAGTTGATCCATTTTAATGCCCTTTCGATGAGCGTCTTGTTCCCTGTCTGATATGCAAGGTCGGTGAGTCCCCTGACGTAATAAGGCGCAGATTCCCATGAATCAACACTGCCGCCAAGCCAGTCGCTGTCAGGTCCGACATCCATGTGCAGGTTCTCAAGGTTTCCAGTAATTCCGTCCGCCTGGAGCTGAAGCTGGTTTGCAAGCCATCCGTTTGCGGTTATCGTCCCTATTGGCAGCTTGACATATGAATTCTCTTGCAGTGGTGCAAGATTATTATCATACAAAAATTTGCCTTCATCATTGCCTGAACTCTCTCTTCCGCCGATGCAGCCCGAGAATAGCACAAAAATCGTGCAAAGGCTAAACGCAAGCGCCAAGATTCTTTTTGACATCAAACCAACCAGAGAAGGTATATTACAAAATCGAATATAATTCTGCCCAAAATCAAAATTGCATGCAAAAATCGAGGAATGAAAAATTGAAAGAAAATTTTAATCGATGCTTATCGCGATTATGCTGTTGCCGCGAAGCAGGATGCGCCCGAGGTTCTTCGTGGTTTCCTTCCCGGTTGCGCTTCCCTCGTCCAATACGAGGTTGATGTTCTGGTCGACGCCTGCGAGTTTTCCAGTTATGATCGTTCCATCTTTCAGCGTGACGGTAATCTTGGAGCCAATCGCCTTCTCGAGACCTTCCATCGGAAGCATGAAAAAACTCCGTTGTTATTACTCGCCGAACTCTTCCTGAAGGTCGATGACCAGTTCGGTAAGCATGTCTTCGAGTATCTGGTTCTTGTATTCCTTCACTGTTGCCTGAAGGTGAACCCTTGCGATGTAAAGCTTGCCGTCCTTGACGATTTCTATGTGGCAAAGTGATTCTTCCATTTGTTTCCCTCTTAAATCAATGGGGTATGCGCAATTCTTTAAAAAGTTTTGCTGAATTGTGCCCGGCAATAATAAAAACATCAAAAACAATGCCACGTCGTGAAAAAAACTGCATTCATAACTTTTGAGGGAATTGACGGTTCCGGCAAATCGACTGTTTCGGCGATGGTGGCATCCGAGCTGGAAAAACGCGGCTTCCCCATCCGTAAGACCGTAGAGCCTACAGAGGAATGGACAGGAAAGGCGGTGCGCCAGTCAATACGCGAGGGAAACCCGATAACGACTGCGCTTCTCTTTGTTGCCGACCGTGCACACCACGCCGAACAGATAAAGAACTGGCTTGAGTCCGGCGAAATTGTAGTTTGCGACAGGTATTTTGACTCGACATTTGCATATCAAACTGCGGCCCTCGAAGGAAAAATGAAAAATCCCGAAAATTGGCTAAAGTCCCTTCACTCTTTTGAATTTCCAAAACCCGACATCACGTTCCTTTTCGACATCGACCCGAAGGTTGGATTGGAGCGCATCTCAGGGCGCGAGGTCAAGGAAAAGTTCGAGAAGCTTGAATTTTTGGAAAAAGTCAGGAAAAATTATCTTTCCATTGCGAAGCGCGAGTGTAAGCGCATCGTCGTGATAGATGCATCTAAGCCAAAAGAGATTGTTGCGGCCCAAGTGCTCGAGATAATTCTGGATATTTTGAAAAAATGAGATGTTTTTGGACTATTCGTACCTCAGCGCAACTATCGGATCCACTTTTGTAGCTTTCCTTGCGGGATAGTATCCGGCAATCACGCCCACGCTGATGCCTACTAGGACGGATACTGCAAACCACGTATAGTCGAATGACACCGGCACGTCTAGCAGGAATTTTACCACGAGATATCCCATCGTAGGTCCTATTATGCACCCGGCGACGCTTCCCATGAGCCCCATCAGCATCGATTCAGTCAGGAATATCTGGAGTATGTCCCGGCTCTTTGCGCCAACCGCCTTCATTATTCCGATTTCCCGCGTCCGCTCAGTCACTGTCACGAGCATTATGTTCGCAACGCCGATGGAGCCGACTATGAGGGAGATGGCGGCGATGGCGCCTATGAAAAGGGTGAGCATGTCCACCATGCTTGAAATCTGTTTTGCAGTGCTTTCCTGTGTACTCGCGCGGAACTCGTATTCCGATGCAAGCAGGCGGCGCGCATCCGATTCGTTGCCGTTCAGGTAATCCAGAACTGCATTTTGCGCCTTTTCGAGTTTTCCAACGTCCTTCGCCTTTACGGCAAGGCTCCCAAAAACCCTGGCGCTTTCATTCGTATGCGGGCTTTTCACGGTTGTGCCGTAGAATGGGTCGATTGGAACGTAGACTGTCGTATCTATCTGCATGAACCGCGAAACCATGTCGGTGCTCTTGTTCAATACGCCTGAAACTGTTGCATTGACAGTCGTGCCGTTTGCAAGACGGAACGTGAGCAAATCGCCAAGCTTCAGCGGAACTGTTGCGTTGTCCCCGAACATGCGCGCCACGTCGTATCCAAGCACGCACTCGCGCTTTCCTTTTGAAAACACCGACCCGCTTTCGAAGTCTGCGCTGAATGTGTTTGCATCCGTGGTGGTCGCAGTGAGAGAGCGGATTGTGGTGCGTATCGTGCCATTGAACTCTTCTGAAATGACTTGAATTGAGCCGGACGGTATTGCAAGCGAAACATAATCAGTCATGCCGCGTATGGCTTCTACGTCGTATTCGGTGAAGAACAGTCCGGATTGTGCGCCTGCCCCCCCGCCCCCACCCAGGCCGCCGCCAATTCCTGCGCCCGCTTTCTTTGCAGCCGAAATAGTCATCATGTCCGGCTGAAGGATGTCAAAGTTGCTGATTATGCTGCCTTTCACGCTCGTGCCAAGCGTAGCCATCATCACCACGGAGGCGACGCCGATGATCACCCCGAGCATAGTAAGGAACGTCCGCATCTTGTGCCTGCTCATGTTTTCCAATGCGGTGGCAAGCCCTTCCAGCGCGTCCGTCTAAACACCCCCGCGGCTTATCTCTATACTTTCAATCCTGCCGTCCCGCATGCGATAAGTTGCGTCTGCATAATCCGCCACCTTCTGGTCGTGCGTGACAAGGATTATCGTTTTTCCCTGTTTATTCAGCCCTTTTATCGTTTCCATTATTTCCTTTCCTGTATTAGAATCGAGGTTGCCGGTCGGCTCGTCAGCCAGTATTATTTTCGGGTCGTTTACGAGCGCCCTTGCGATGGCTACGCGCTGGCGCTCCCCTCCAGACAGTTTGTCCGGCGTATAGCTTATGCGCTTTCCAAGCCCGACACTTTCAAGAATTTCCCTTGCCATGCGCTCCCGTTCGCCGCGCTGAACGCCGGCAAAAACAAGCGGCATCGCCACGTTCTTGAGCGCACTGATTCTTGGGATAAGGTTGAAAGTCTGGAAAACAAAGCCAACGGTGTTGCTTCGCAAGCCGGCAAGCCGATTGTCGCTAAGCACGGAAGTGTCATTTCCTTCGATGAATACCTTGCCTGATGTTGGCCTGTCGAGGCACCCGATGAGATTCATAAGCGTGCTTTTTCCGCACCCTGATGGCCCCATGACCGAGACAAACTCGCCC
>JAQUQK010000053.1 GCA_028716125.1 Thermoplasmatota archaeon
GCGTTGGGCTTCTCTAAAAGTTCCTTAAACGTATAGTCGAAGTACGTGAGGCGCTTGTGCGGCTTGCCTTTCGATCCGAAATGCCGGACGTAGATTCCGCCGCGTTTCGCGTCCACGAACTCAACCGTTTTGTCGCCATCGTCGGTCATTCTCCTTTCGTCGATTCGGAAAGCCCACCGTTCGGTGAATGTAATCTGCATCGGTAGCATCGCCCCGTCCCTCCATGCCAACAATGGCAGACGGGGCACTCCGACAAAGGTGGCACCACCGAACAATCAGGTGGACACGTATTATTAACAGCGTGGCGAGCGTTGTTCGTGGCGTCGCGCCTGTGTGTCGTGCTGTTCATGTCCGGCAACCCTTCACGTTGGCCTGTACGTCACTCATCGCGTTTGTTCCCAGCTTCGGATGTCTGCTTTTCCAGCCAGGCCTGTTGTTCCGGCTTCAGCTTGGCTGGGTCAAACCCTGCGTACAGCTTCCGCAGCGCGACCAGCCCGCGCTTGGTGGCCTTCTCGATTGCTATCGCATCGCGGGCGGAGCGTACAGCCGTAGTCGCCGCCTCGTCCACTATCCTGCGCAGCAGGTCTCGTACTCCGGTTTCGCGGAATCGTGCGTCATAGCTGAACGGTTCCGCGATGCGTTGCCGCACGAGATTAGCCACCCGTTCCTCTGCGACCTCTACCGTATTTTGCATATCTTCCTTTCCCAGCACTGGCCGGCCAAAAGGCCAACCATGCGTTTGAAGCGACGTCTAAAGCGGATGCTCCACGACATTGCCGCACCTTTATATCCAACTCCTAGCTTATTCGCGGGTCAACATGTCCCCGCGAGCGTATTACAGTCTGCACCTTCGCAGGTTCAACACATCTTGCCCAATGCTTCGCAAGAGCATGTGCTGTTAGCCGCGTGTCTTCCGGAAACTGCGTCCGGTAGTTTTCCGCACGGCGAGCGATTTCTTCCGACGTCACGTCCGGCGTTACGTCTCGGACATCCCGCAGCGCCTTTGCGATGCTGGACCAGCCTGGCTTGGTAATCTGGGATAAGTCTCCGCTAGGCGCGTCCAACAAGCCCATCGCGTCCATGAGCGGAGCGCGTAAGCGCCGCAGCTTCATCCGCGGTTCTTTGGGTGTAGAGACTTCGTCTGGTAATATCTTTTCATGCAATGCATCATGCAATGCATCATGCAATGCATAAGGATACGCCTCTTTATCTTTCTCTTTATCTTTATCTTCTTTTTTTGTCTGATTCTTTTCCGACTGCCAGCGTCGCTTACCGGCACAGGATCGACGTCCATGTTTCTGGACTTGATCTTGCCAGATGGAAAGCAATACACCGTTTGCCCGTTTGCCTTCACCGCATTCGGGGAATTTTGACAACACTCGGGGAAATGTTTTTACGTCGAATCCTACAACCTGTGACAACAGGTCCAAATCAGCAGGAAGATAACCGCGCCCTTGCCATTGCCAATCCAGCAATTCCCGGTAAGCGCCTTTCTCGGCTAGGGTCATGCACTTGACGGACAACGACCCTATCCATCGGTTTGGAAACCAGGGGAACCAATGCAGCGAATCGCTCACTTCTGCTTCCGATCTCGATAAGCCGGGCGCAACGTCGATTTGTGGTACGGGACTTGCGAGTTGCTCGCAGGAGTTGACCACCGTTGCGCCCAGCTTATCGTTGTCGGATTGTGTTTGCGTCCCTGTTTGCATGTCGGAAAATCGACTCCGTTTAGTTCATGCTGCCGTCAATAAAGCATAATTGGGGTAGCAGGTCTATAATATTTAATAATTTTTTACGAAGAAAAAGCGGCACGGGCTGGTGGAGTGAGCGGAGCCGGTCGGCGCTTGGATGCGCCCGTCGAGATTCTTAGCGTTGGATCGTTCCCGCTTGGTGCGGATATTTTCCGCATATGCGTTTAGCGCTATGATTAACTCGCTCTCGGTCCATCCGGGATCAACCCCATGCGGGGGGAACTGCCCGCTAAGCCACGCTACAAGTGAATCGGCTTCCTGTTGATCCGGCTCAAACCCAAACAACACACGCCAATGGTCGGGCCACCGGATTACGTTTAACGTCATTACAGCCACCCCTCCCTTTCCGCCGCCGCTTGACCGATTTTGCCTCTAATATCGAGTTATCAGGTCAAAAGATACTGTTAATCAATGGTTCGGTGTAAGCTCCGCAATATGCTCGTCGCCGCCAGCCCACGCCACCGCCTGCTCGCGTGTAAAAAATAGCGGGATGAAACCGTGCGGCCCTTCCTTCGGAGCGTGTACCGGAATCCCAAGCGGCCCCTTCATGCTCTTCTCGAAAGTATGCGCCAGCATCACCGCCCAAAGCGGGTATTCAGACACCGAACAACAGGTTGGAACACTACGGCCCACAGATTGTCGCTTGTCCTTGCTACTTGCTCGCTTCATTGGTTCCTCCTTGGCCCGTGGGCCGATGTTCAACCTTTGGGTTCGGCGTACTGACCTTGAGCCACCCTTTCGGCTGTTCGGTGCAGACGCAATCCTTTCCGTATGCCTTCTCGACAAAGCGGTTCATGGCGTCCATAGCGGACAGCGCCAGCGGCATCCGAAAGTACGCCACGTCACCGGACGGCTTGCCGACTGCGGAGCATGGTTCCAGTTTCAGCGTCACGCTACCCACGATCCACCTCCTTTTTAAATTCCATTAGATTCGTTAGTCTCATTTTCAACCGTATTTTTCTTCTTTCTACCGCCACGCCTTCCATAAAAACGAGCGGAATAGCATGTGAGAATTTTCATAATATCCTCTGCTAATTCTTCTTCATATTTCTTTTCTTTTGTCTCAACAACTTCAACCATGATTTCCAAATTTTTGAAAATAGCATCCAGATATTCATAGCCGAATCGGGCGAGCCTGTCTTTATATTCAATCAGTATTCGCTCAACCTTTCCTTCAAAGCATAACTTGATTAATTTATGCAATCCTTTCCGCTTTTCATTTATTCCACTGGCAATTTCATCAATCAGAATAAACTTGTATCCTTTGTTCTCTGCAAACTTTCTCAACCTGTCTTTTTGCCGTTCAAGATTTTCTTTCTGTTTGGCGGTAGAACATCTTGCATAAATCACAGTCAACTTTTCTTGCTTCTCTTTCTCAACTCCCATATAAGCATCTAAATCATCTTGACGAAAACGCCTATGTTCTCCAGTAGTCTTGAAAGATTTTACCTTGCCGTTGTTGGCAAGCGTCTTGAGCGTGTTGATTGACACTCCAAGATATTTGCTTGCTTCGGTAATTTTATAGATTTTCATTAGCAAACTTCTCGCTTAAATCTTTAACAGAATAATCACTTCTAAACTTTCTGAATGATTTTTTATCCATGTCTTCCAACTCTTCCCATAGTACCGGAAAGTCGTTGAATAAAACACGCAATTCCCCAATGCGAGACAATGGACAGCACCAACAAGAAACACGATGAAACTTTTCATACAAGCCACCCCAGTCTAAACCCATCGAATAGCAGTAATCCAACGCCTGTTTCTCTGTTATCTGCCAATCAACAAGCGGGTATTTTATGTTTCTGCCTTTGTTGTTTGAAGTTCTTTCTTTTTCATCGAATGCAATGCCGTGAAATTCAACGATGTCATTCGGAATACAATTGACTCCGCCTCTTTTTCGTGGATTGTACGTCATTGAAACAAGAGTCTTACGGAAGATTTGTCGCTTCAATGCAGTACACCACCTATTTCTAAAATCTGGGAAACCATAACCCTTCTCGCCTTTTCTTTTGCCCTTTATTTTTATATGCTCACCAAACCAGTAATCAAAATCAATTTTCACCACCTCAATCCTCAATGGCTCAATCATAGCTTGAATTTTTTTTATGTGTTCATACATCTGTGGAAACTCTTTTGTAGTATCGACACAAATAACCCTATCAACTGGAATTCCCTTTTCCAGCATCATCAACAGCATTGCCGTTGAATCTTTTCCACCGCTAAAACTTACTATGTTCATTGTCTTTCAACTCCTTAACTAACTTCTCGTTTGCGTCCACAATCTTCTGCATATCCTCAACGGATATTTCATTTTCCAAAGGCGCGAAGAAATAAACCTTCTCGTCCTCTGTCTCGTAATACTCTTTTGTAACTTTGATTACTTTCATCTTTCACTCCTATATTATACTACATTTCTGGTTAAAAAGTAAGTGATTTTAACCGATTTCTTTTGATTTTGTTGGATTTTCATAAGCAGTTATAACCTCCTTCAGAATGCCCAACAACCGCATGGAGGGCGACTCGCTACCGCTCGCGCCTGATGCGGAGCGTTCGACGTATGCAATACGTACCACGTTTTGTTACCGTTTTCCTTGATCCATTCGTCGGACGGTATGCAGCCGCCGTTGATGTGCGGGCTAGCCGCGTTGCCGATAGCCTTCCCACACTTGCGGCATTCTGCAAAGTCTGGCCCGATTATCCCGCCTCGGACGTTCATGCGCTCGCCACAGCAGTATGGCTGGCCATCATCGCCGCGAAGCTCTATACCCTCGCGTTGGCAGAGATCGGTGACGTCGAACAATGAAATGCAGGGGACAGTTGCCCCGCCGTCGCTTGTATCGTTATTCATCGGTTCCTTTCCTGGGCAACTGCCCCTGATTTTTGGCGCTGGCGGTATACGGCTCCGGCTGCGTGATGTTGCCCGGATACACGCCTTCGCGGACGGGCGGGAGGTTGTTTGTGTCGATCCACCGTTTCACCAGGTCGGCCGCCGGAGCCGCGTCGTGCGTGGCCCCCAGCGTGATCCGTGATTCCCTTGCTTTGTCCATGTTCGCGGATCGCTTGCCGCACCTGCCGCAAACGGTCGTTGGCACGCTCAAATCTCGGCCGCATTCCGGACAGTGTTTCTCGCTCATATTGCTCAGCCTTTCACGCAGACGCAACAGCACAACGCCTAGAACGGCAAAGCCTCGTTTTGTTGTTCCGCTTCTTGTGTCGGGTAGGGAGATATTGCAACGATATCCCGAACAATGCCTTTCTTTGTTTGCTTCTCGGCGAAAAACACACTAGCTTGTTGACCTTCCAACACGTCAATTTGTTCGCCAATCTTCACATCGAAAGTAGAGTAACGATCTTCTCCAACTTCAAACTTCCACAGTCGCCACGGACCTTGCGCAGACTCGCCCTCTTTCCTGTATACCTTGCCGATAAAGACAACAGCGTTTTGCGAGTGATCGCCTACCATTTCTTCACCGGTTGCGACGGTGTCGACTGTGTCGACGGTTTTGGACGGTGTCGACGGTTTTGGGCGGCTAGTCGGCTGCGAATCCACGTCGGGATCAACTTCATCGTAGGGCAGTAAAAGCATTTGCGTGAGCGCATATTTTAGCGCGACGGCCATGGCTTTGTTTGCCGCTTTATCCCCGGCATCCATTCCCTCGCCGACAACTGTGCATCCCGCCCGTGAACCGTCTACATGCACGAAGGTAAAGCGCACGGTAAGTACGCGGTAAATCAACCGCCCTCCGCTTTTTGTTTCCCGTTCTTCGCTACGCTCCGCTAGAACGTCCGGCAGCACCACAACTTGGTGTCGGGCAAAAAGCGGGTGCAGGTGGTTCATAACGGCATCAATGCCCCGAAAGTGGAAACCCTGCGTTGTATTTTTCCCGTCTTTGGCTAAAGGTTGCGCATCTTCCATAATCGCGCAAAGCGCAACGTATATATTTCCGCTTTCACTTTTGCTCGGCTGCTGTTGTGTGTTTGGTTCCGACATAACTGCTGTCCTTCCTTTGTTTTGTGTTTGTTGTTTCCTACATTCCCCGCTGTTGGTCATACCATTCGTCGCTAAACGGTTCTACGGGCCTGTCAACCGCGTCGCGTTTTGCTCTGGCTTTCCCCGCATGCACCCACGTATTATAGCAATCGTCGCACAAAAACCCGCCGATCTCGTTCGGTCGTGCCTTTGCAAGCGGCACGAAACATAACCGGCAACAATTCCGCCCTTTCTTGCGATCGATCATTTTTGCCACCGCATTTTCCGCGCATCCGCAAGCCGACTGGCTCGCCGGTTCCTTTCCGCTTTTGTTATGGTTTTAGCCTTGCCTTTCCCCATGCGTCCGAGTATTTGCCCGGCCTTCGTTGCGGCATCTTTTGGATTATTTTTCATATCGCGGAACTACCAGAAAAGCGTTTTATTGTCCACGATATTTAATCTTTTTTATCCGTCTCGCTTCGCTGGCCTCGTTTCCCCTCGACCTTTTCCCAGCCACGGAAACTCAATGCGGCGGTAGGGAACCAGTCATTGAACGATTCGTCGAACTCTACCGGGTAAAGTTGACGGACCTTAACCGTCTGCCCTTCTGCGGCGTCGCGCACGAATGTGACCTCCAGTATATCCGTTCCTCCGATGTGCAAAACGTCGCCAGGCGTTAATCTCGTGTATCGTTTTACCATAAAGCTAACTCTCTTTGTGCGGGAACGTAGCCGCCATGTTCCTTTAGCCACCGTTCGGCAGCAGCGATGCTCACAAGTTTGTAACAGTTCACCCATGCGCTTTTGCGTGTTGTCGCGTCGGATTTCTTGCGTAGAATTTGTCCTTGCGGCAGACGGATTGGTTCAATCAAGTGCGCTCGTTCGAGCGCATGGAATACGTTGCCGCTCAGCGTTGCCGACAGCGGGCGCAGGTGTTCCGGCACGATATCGGCGGCAAACCGATTTGGCGAGCGGTGCGCATATTGCAGGACATTTCGCGCATAATCCATGAACTCCCTTTCCTTCCGCACGGCCTGCTGCACAACGGCTGCATGTCTGGCGTCGTCAATCATGGCCGACCTCCTTGTTCGCCTTTTTTACCCATACCGCGACTTGCATCGTTTTTAGACCCCATTGCAACGCCTCCTTGTGTGTGGGGAAAAATACGTCAATATGCGCGTTTTTGATTGCGCCGCCCCGATCCTCGGCCACGGCGAACCCGTAGCCCGGTATATGCAGGCGCGTCCCTGGCGGGAAAACTCGCCAGTCAGTCGCGCATGTCCCTTTGTGCGCCCGCGTTCCCGTGGCCGTGATGCCGTCGGTTTTGCCACAACATTTTTTGCACGGGCAGTAGGCCGTGACCGTAAGCGTGGTCAACGCGGGGCGGTATTCATGTTCTTCAGCCAGCGCCAGCCCCGGCAACAACAGCAGGCACACTACGGCCATCCGGCGGACGGTTCCGCCGGTCAATAACCACAAGGCCAATTTTCGGGACCGTTCCTTGCGGCTAAGTGTTTTCTTCGCCGGTTTGTTTTCAATTTTCGGGAGTAAGGCAATACGTTTCATTTTACACTTTCACCTTTTATGTCCATACCCCGCCAAGGTTCCTTTTGTTTCCCCTCTTTCAGTCAGTCAGTCCTCCGTCGCGCCTCCGCGCTGGGCTGGCTGGCGACGGCAAACCCCTTGGCGGCGCTTGGCCGCGCCGGTCCCGGCCCGGCCGCCGCGCGCGGCGATCGCGCGCAGGTAGGCCAGGGTCTCGGGACTGAGGCGGGGGGCGGTTGTCACGGGTTTAGCACGTCACCGCAGACTTCAACTCGATCCAGCCCATCCCGGTCCCGTCGGCATCGCGCTTGAGGACGGATATACGACGGTCTGTCGATGTCGTGACTCCAGCCCGCCGGATCGCTGCCATGTGGCTCCTGAGCAGCCATGACTTGCGCCCGTCCACCGACACCCGCGCCACTCCCTTGCTCCCTCTGAGGTTTAGCATCATCTTGCTCATCCCTTTCTGTGGGGTTTCCCACTTGCTTGAGGATACGCTGTGGTAGTTATAGCAAGCCCCGTGCCAAAGTCCCGGTGGGGCCAAATCCCTAATAAATCGCTCTATTTACCCCGTTTTTGACGCCAAGTGTCAGGATGGCCCTATTAGGACATTAGCATTATCAAGAATGATAACGCAAAAATAGGAAAAGAGAACGGGGGACGGGGGGCAAAGAACGGCCGGGCGCGACGATTACCCCGGAAGAAGCAACATGAGTTTGCGCCAGCCGCTACCTGGCGTCACGGCGTCGAATTCGCGCCGCCGCTCGTCGCGCAGGTCCCAGTATTGGTCCGCGGCGTAGATCACTCGCGCGGCGTGCTCCGAGCAGTCGAGTAGCGTGTCGTCGTTTTGAACCGGCACTCCGAACCGCTCGCAGGCCCATTTGGCCAACAGTTGGCTTTTCCCGTAGCCGCGTAGACGCTGCTTGAGATCGAGGTTTTTATCCAGCGCCGCCCGGCATTGCGCTGGGGTTAAACCCTCCAGCCACCGGATGTGCAGTCGCCGCCACGGCCGCGCCGCGGCCCACTCCTGCGCCCGCCGAAGATCGCGCGGCCCGACCATGCCGCTCTTGAATTGCATCTCGTAGTATACAAGGCTGAACCCATTCTCCGGCGTCCACACCCGCCAGACGGGGAACATGTGCACCGAGAGAGATCGCGTGACCAGCATCGTCGCCAGGTTGAATGGCTTGATGTCTGTGGTGGTGCAGACGGCCATCCCGGAGAACTCGGCTACGGCTAAGGTTTCGTCGGTCCATGTCACGATTCACCACCACCCTTTGCTGGTCCCAATGAGCCACACAAACAAACAAACCGGCGTAGGAATTCCAATGCCAGTAGCCCACGCCCACGCATTGTTCGTCAAGTTTTTCCGGTACACCACGGCAAGCAGCCGCAACGCAAGAGACACGCCCCGCGCAAGATCGTCATGCGAATCGCAGACCTTGCCGCCCTTGACGGGCTGCTCCAATAGTTTCGCGTGAGCTTCGGCCTGCCGCACAAGTTCTAGGATGGCTGGGTCATTGGGCATCTAGGTCCATTTCGGTGACGCCGTAGGGCAGGTCCATGAACCTGTCCGGGCACCACAACTGCGGTTCCTGCCGGTATCCGGCGTCCTTGATTATCCCGCGCACACTCTCCAATAACTCCCGCCGCGTGGGCGTGGTAACACCCGACAGGAGAAGGTTGTCAAAAGCCGTAGTGAAAATGCCGCCCGTCTCGTCGCCCAGGATTCCCTCGTTCGCCACCTGCTCCGCCCGACAGGCGGTCCAGCAAATTACATTTGGCAGGTCCGCCAGCGCGGCGGCAAATGGCTCATGCTCACCCCGCGCCATGTCCGGCGGCGGCGCGATAAAACGCGGCGTCCCATAAGCAGACCCCACGCCCCGCACTCCGAGAACGTCAACCCCGCTGTGACAGGAATCGAGCATCGTTTCGGCAACCACCCACGGCGGTAACTTCTGCGCGAATGCCCGCATATCGTCATCGGTTATCGCCCGCCGCAGCGCGAGATGCTCCACGTTCACGAACGTGAAATCCACCGGGCAAATACACTCGTCATAGCGGTCGGGTTCGTCCTGCTCGCCCAAGTCAGGGACATACGAGCCATGCCCCGAGTAGTGTATCCCGAGCCAAGTCGGTTCCTGATTCCGCCAGAGCGAATCGTTAAGTTCTTGCAGGCCGTGCCAGATACCCGCCGTGTCAGCTTGAAAGTCCAGCAGCATCCGCCCTTCGATTGCCTCCGTGCAGAAATAATTACAGCACGCCCGGTAATGCGCCCGCACATCCTTGACGCACAGCGTGAGCGGCGTGTCTGGGTAGTTGTCAATGCCGATTTGAAACAAAACTCGCCTCATGATTTTGCCCCCGTTAAAATCACCGCCGTGACCACGGCCACGAAAATGCAGACCGCCAGAAACACGTACACCACCGTGCTCCCGCTAGGTGTATCGTCAGCTTCCGGGTCTGGTTGATATGGATTATTGTGCATAACGCTCCCCTTTCGCTACCACGGCATATTTTCTCGACACTGCACCAATTCCTGCGAGCTCAATACCCGCCAGTAAAACGCGATCCCATCAAGGTCGCCGTCGAAACAATAGGGGTACGCGGTCAGCGGCAAGCCCACGAAATCCGCCCGCGCTCCCACCGTGATCGGGTGTGGACTGTCGTTAAGCGGTGGGGCGGGGCTATAGGCCGACGACGGCGGGTACAACACACCATCAACCCAAAACTGCATAGACGCCTTGGTTATTCCGTTCGTCCACACGTATGCCACGTCATGCCAGTCGCCGTCGTCCAAAATCGCCTCGGCGGCGGCGGAATAGACCCACTCGTTGTCATCCTCCACATCCAACATCCGAGCGTCCATGATGCCGTCGCCCTCGCGGCTGAATCCAAGATGGCACATAAAGTCGCCGGTGGCGCTATTTGTCGGACCCTGCGAAAAAATCGTATCACGCTCGTCAGTGTTCTCGCGCCGTACTCGCGCCACGAGCGACCAGGTTGTTGCATAGCCGGGATCGTTGGTCCCCTTGATGAAATCGTCCGTGCCGTCGAACCAAGC
>JAQUQK010000054.1:0-4077 GCA_028716125.1 Thermoplasmatota archaeon
CGTTCCTGCAGTTCGGGTGTGCTGTAGTTCTTCTGCTTACCCGATTCAAGCAGCATTTGAGGGACAGAAAGATACATTACATATCTTATTGATGCCGTGCCCAAAATGACAAGCGGCGGTTCGCGCGGGTCTAAATCCGGGCTTGTCGCAAGGGTAGTTATGCTGGCGTTGTCCCATTCAAGGGAGATTGATATGATCGTTGCATCCGGCAGGCTGCTTTCCAGCCATTTTTTCACCATCTTTTCCTCCTCTGCCACGAACAGGCTCAACAAATCTCCGGTAAGAGTTGCCCTGAAGGCGTCGGCGGGTATGTATAAACCCGACCACATGCTGGCGTTCTGCGCATCGGAGTTGTTCTGGGTGGCGTTGCCGCCGGAACTGGACAGCAAACTCATGATCATCGCAAATGAAATCACGCGAAGCTCGAGCCTTAGGTCTATGTCCACGTCAGCCCGGAGTTTTCCGTAGCCGAAAATCATTGCTGGAACGTCTACATCTATGTCGGCGAAGTTCATTATCACGCTGATGTTTAGATCCTCACGGGTAAAGTTGTAGCCAGTCAAATTGGTCGCAGGCCAGAGTACCTGGGAGGGCTGCGGCACTCCGACTCCGGGAATTCCCGGGAGCGAGGGAAGTTCAGGAAGCCCCGGAATCTGTGCGCTTGCTAACGGAAGAAACGTCACTGATAGCATGAACATGACGGCAACCCAGAAGGCGACTTTCATTCAATCCTCACAATAATGTAAACAGTTTCTCAATATTAAAATGTTGTTGCCATAACAGCGCAGGATAGCCGCCAGCGCCAATCTTCTTTTTTAATCCGCGCCCGATTAGGAGCCGGGCGATGATGAGAACGGACGGCTGAACGTTGATGAGGACTGTTCGCACTGAGCTCAAAACTTAAAAATGAAAAAATGGGAAGCAAGGCGCGTGGGTTTCACTTGCCTGAATTTTTCAATCCTGCGGAGATTTTCTTGTCAATATTGCGCATCATCTTCTTCTTTTGGTGCCATCTTATTGGAAGCCCGACCAGGGTTATGATTACTGTTAGAACGACCAGCAGGTAAAATATCACAAGCCCTCTGTTTGTTATTGCTGAAATGTAGGCGGTTTCAACCGGCTTTGTCGCATCCAGGGCATCAGCCGTGAACGAAACGGAGTTCATGCGGTCCCCATATACGGCCTCGTGGTTGAAGTATTCAAAAGAAAACGACGGCGGCAGTTCGACCGTGAGATTGATTATCCAGCCCGGCTTCGCGCCCACGAGCATTGGAAATTCGTATGCCAGCATCCCGAAGAGCCCGCGCTCGGACGGAGGTATTGCCACTTCGGTTTTCTTCTTCTCTACCTCCATGCTGGTTGGCTTCCCGGATTCGATTATCATCTTTGGGATGGACATGTATTGTATGTACCTCAAAGTTCCGGACGCGCGTACGGTTATCGGCGGCTCCATCGGGCTTCCATCAAGAGGATTTACGACGCTTAACGCGCTCTCGTTTTCCCACTCAATCACAAGGCGCATCATCCTTGCGTTTGGATATGTGGTGTCGACCCACTTTGATATCATCTTTTCCTCTTCTGAAGAAAACATCTTTAGCAATTCGCCTGTGAAGGTAGCCCTGAAAACGTCCGCCGGTATGAAAACTTGGGACCAAAGGGTCGCGTTTTCAGTAGAGTTTTCGGTGGCGTTGCCGGTGTAATTCCCTGTTTCGTTGCTGGCGGGAGTGCTGCTCATATTGACGCCGGAGCCGGAAATCAGGTTGTAAATCGTTTCCACTGACAGCACCCGGATTTCCAGGGATATGTCAAAGTTGACTGTAACGTCGACTTTTCCATATCCAAAAAGCATCCCCGGAATGTCAATCTGTATATCGGAGATATTCGTATCTGCAAATATCCGTATGTCTTCCTTTGTGAAATTATATCCGGTTGCATCGGAAACCGCTTCCGCCGCGGGGGTTAATATTCCAGGCGCGGGCAGTCCCGGAACGCCGAAACCGTTTGGAAGCGTTCCATTGAAAATGCCTCCCGGCAAGCCTGGCACCCCTGGCAAAGGCGGAACCTGGGCGCTCGCGCCCAAAATAGATTCGAATGCAACCCAAGATATGATGACGAACGTGAGCATGGCAAACGGCTTCATTTTTAGCACCTTTACAAAATAATGTAAGTAGGCATTCCTATATAAATTTGTTATGTATAAATTAAAAATATCTAGAAAAGAAAAAAGGTTTGTGTCTTGCTCGCTTACTTCTTCTCGACTTCAGGCAGCATATAAGCCACGTCGTCGTACGGGTGGCGGTACAGCGGCTGCTCGAGGCGCTTCTGGTCGAGGTAGTGGCCGATCATTCCGATTGTGCGCCCAAGCACGAATAGGCCGTTCAGGTAGCCGTATTCAAGCACGCTTGCGACTTCCTGCTTTGTGAATTCCTTGCCGGTCATCATCATGTCCATGAACAGGATTCCAATGCATCCGTCCACGTTCAGGATGAGATTGTTCTTCTTTGCAGTCGTCATCTTCTCGACTTCAAGCGCGAAATCAAGCAAAGGCGTCGCAGGGAAGTTCTTTTTGGCGTAGTTCTTTAGGAGCGTAACGCGCATGTCTGGATTCTGCACGCTCTTTACGCGGTGGCCAATGCCCGGGATGTTTATTCCCTTCGCCTTCATCTCGTCCATGAACTGTTTGGGAGTAAGGCCGCGGTCGTGCGCGTCCTTGAAGAAGCGCGCTGCGTCATCGATTGCCCCGCCGAAGCGCGGGCCGATCGTCAGAATTCCAGATGCAACCGAGCTCATCAAATCCTTGCCTGCGCGAGCGGTCACGATTGTGTTATGCGCTCCCGAGACACATGGGCCATGGTCTGCTGTCAGTTTCAGGACCATCTCTATAAAGTTCGTTGCGTACTTTGGCAGCTTGCGCTTGAACCAGAGCAGGCCGATCACGTCGCCTATGCTTGCCCCGCCTTCAATCACGTCGCTGATAGGATACCCCGCGTAAAGCAGTTCTTCGCCTGAATCGTCGGAGATCGTGCAGATTACGTTTGCTGCCTTGCGTATCTTTCCTGCTTTGAGAGCAGCCGCGAAATCTTCCGGAACTGTCGGAACTGCAGGCTCGGGCTTCTCGACGATTATGCCCTTTGCCTTCAGTCCTTCGTAAACTTCCTTTATCTTGTCGCCGAAGTCGTCGAATGACTTAGGAACGATTGCTCCCGCGTCAGCGAGCGCCTTGTTCTTTGCGTCCGCAGTTTCCTCTGCGCCATCGGCCTTTGCTCCCGCATGTCCAAATTGGACGCCCGATGTAAACATCTTCGCGCAGGTGCCTGTGACCCAGATAACGAGCGGCTTTGTTATCTTCTTTGACTTGATGGCTTCCGCAATCTTGTATTCCTCTATTCCGCCGACTTCTCCAAGGCATACGAGCATCTTGATTTCCGGGTTTTGCTCATAGCGCAGTAAGTGGTCGATGAGCGTCGAGCCTGGGAATGCATCTCCGCCGATTGCTATTGACTCGTAGACGCCGTTGCTGTTCCTCGCCACTATATTGTTCATCTCGTTGCTCATTCCGCCGGACTTTGCGACAAATCCTACCGAGCCCGTGCGGTTTAGTTTTGATGCGACTATGTTGTCAATTGTTCCGCCGGTGTTTCCAATTTTGAAAGCGCCTGCCGCAAGGCCGCCGACTGTTGCCGGGCCGATTATCCATTTCTTCTCGCGCTTTGCGATTTCCGCAAGCTCTTTTGCCCTGCGCTCGGGAACGCCTTCCGCGATTACAGCAAGAGTGCGTATTGTCGGAATTTCAAGCGCTTCTTTCGTTGTAGGGTATGACGACCTGAATGACGCGAAGTTTATGAAAACATCGGCGTCTGGATGATTTTCGGCTGCATCCTTCGTGGTCGTGTACATCGGGACAAGTATTTCCTTCTTTCCGAAGAACGCCTTGTGCCATCCGCCGCGCTCGGTGTTGACTATTGCCGCAACGCTTGGCTTTGCGCGCCCGCACACGAAGTCGAAGTCGAGCATTCTCTGGATTGCGTTCTGCTGGTAGCCGTAGATTATGGACGTCGTATCCTTGTCAAACAGGAG
>JAQUQK010000054.1:4177-6582 GCA_028716125.1 Thermoplasmatota archaeon
GCGCCAAGCTCGCGCATCTGCTTCAGGCCCTGCTGATAGTTCGGTCCGCCGCGGCGCACGAATATCTTCACTTTTCCGTCAATGAGCTTTTGCTTGAATTCTTTGAGTGCCTTGATTATGCCCGCGAACGTCTTTGCGACATCTGTGAAGTTCGCAATTCCCCCGCCGATTATGAGAACCTTGCCATTCTCGTTCTTTTCGCGAGTCATCAAATCAAGTACGGTTTTTGCATATTCGTACGTCTCATCCAGCGATGGGTCTCCAGAGTATTCGCCGTAGTTTGCAAGTTCCTTTGCATATCCAAGGTCAACAACCGTGTCTGCATATATGACGGAAGCTCCTCCGCCCGCGACCATTGTCCATACGCGCCCTTTCGGGTTGAGGATTGTGAGCTTGAGAGATGCGCCCGATTTTTCGTCAAGGGAATTGATGTATTCTTCCTCCGGCGTCCGCTTCTTGCCGAATGCCTCAGGGAACTCTATGCCGCCCCAGCGCTCCTCGCACTCGAATCCTGCAGTGTCGTCAAGCTTTGCAGCGAGGTCGAGTGGGATTATTTCGCCGTTTACAAATGCAATCGGGTTGATCTCAAGATATGCGAATCCGTTGTCTGCGTAGAGCTTGAACATTGCGCGTATGAATGCCGCAAGGGTTGCCTTTCGGTCCGCTGGCGCATTCTTGAGGAGTTTTCCTTCGACGTCCGCTTTGTCAACATTGTCAAGAATTCCGACAACTAATTTCTCGGCTTTTGCGTCAACGTCTCCGACGTTTATTCCGCCCTGGTGGTAGAACAGTATCTCGTCGCCTTCGCGCACTGAGCGTATTGCAAAATAATATTCGTCGCTCTGGTCGTGCGGAACGAAAGGCTCGACTATGAAAGTGTTAAGCGCGCCTGTGACAGTTCCGACAGTTATCTCCTTGTTCATTTTCTCGGCAAGCCATTTCTTCGTGTCTTCCCATGTAGCGTTGAGAAGGACAAGTCCGCCCTTTCCCCTGCGCTTCATGAGCTGGTCCGGCTTTGCAACGAGCTTTGTTGTGGAGAGCCACGGGTTCTCGGCCGCAAGCTTTGCCATGTCTGTCTCTGGCTTTACCTGCGCATACTTGTCGGCCATCTTTACCTTGCCTTGGGAATATTCAGGTATGAGGCGCGCAAGCATCTTCTTGCCGTCGCATTCCCTGATGGCTTTTTGTGCCATTTCAATCACTTCAACTTGCTTTCCAGCTTCTTTGCCACCGCGTCGATGAATCCTTCGGTAGAGAAGGACTTTTCCATTGGTGGTTCGCAGATGCGCGTGAGGTCTTTTGTCATTATTCCGCCCTCAATGCACTCGATTACCGATTCTTCGATCTTGTGCGCGAAATCAACGAGTTCCGGCGTGTTATCAAGCTCTCCGCGCTTGGCGAGTGCGCCGGTCCATGCAAATATGGATGCGGTGGAGTTGGTAGACGTCGGATTGCCCTTGAGGTGCTCGTAATAGTGGCGCTTTACAGTGCCGTGCGCTGCCTCATACTCATACTTTCCATCAGGGGAAACAAGCACCGATGTCATAAGCCCAAGCGAACCAAAGCCGGATGCCACCATGTCGCTCATTACGTCGCCGTCGTAGTTCATGCAGGCCCAGAGCATCCCGCCCTCGTGCTTCATTATCTGCGCGACTGCATCGTCGATGAGCATGTATCTGTATGTTATGCCCGCCTTCGCGATATCGTCCTTGCGCTTATCGACTTCCTGCTGGAATACGTCCTTGAAGTGCGCGTGGTATTTCTTTGAGATCGTGTCCTTTGCGCCAAACCACAAATCGACTTTTTCAGAGAGCGCATAGTTTATGCATGCCTGAGCGAAAGAGCGTATGGACTTGTCTGTGTTGTGCATTCCCATAAGGACTCCAGGGCCCTTGAATTCATGGACAAGGAGCGTTATCTTGTCGCCTTTTTCAGGGGTGAAAATGAGTTCTGCCTTGCCTGCGCCTGGAACTACGCAGTCGACTGCCTTGTATATGTCGCCGTATGCATGCCTTCCGATTATTATCGGCTTTTTCCAGGAGCGGACTGCCGGGGGAACGTTCTTGACAATTATCGGCTTGCGGAAAACAGTCCCATCAAGTATGCTTCTGATCGTGCCGTTCGGGCTTGGCCATGCTTTCTTGAGGTTGTATTCCTTCACTCTGTCTGCATCGGGTGTGATGGTTGCGCACTTGACTCCGACGCCATATTTGAGTATTGCATTCGCCGCATCTACCGTCACTTTGTCATCCGTCTTGTCTCGGTTCTGGACGTGCAGGTCGTAGTACTGGAGGTCGACGTCAAGGTACGGCTTGATGAGCTTGTCCTTGATTAGCTGCCAGATTATGCGCGTCATCTCGTCTCCGTCCATCTCGACGATGGGCGTCTTGACCTTTATCTTTGCC
>JAQUQK010000054.1:6682-10217 GCA_028716125.1 Thermoplasmatota archaeon
AGATACATCGGGCACATTGCCGCGTGTTCCCTGCTTGAGCCCTGTCCGTATGACTCGCCTGCGACTATGAAGTTGTGGACGTTCTTTGCCTTGTTGGCCTTGGCGCGCTCCGGGAACTTGGGGTCGACTGGCTCGAAGACGAATGATGCGTATTTCTCGATGTTCGAGCGGTATTTCAGGCGCGCTCCTGCTGGCATTATATGGTCCGTGGTTATCAGGTCGCCAACCTTGATTGCGACTTCGCCGTTCAGCTCTTCAGGCATCGCGGTGTTTGTCGGCGGGTTGCCGATGTTCGGCCCGCGGAATATTACAACATCGTTTGCTTTCTCTGCCGGAACAGGGTTCAGAACGAGCGAGTCGTCGACGTCGAAGACTCTTGGCATCTTGATTTCTGGATATTCGATTCCCATCTTCTCAAGCGAGCGCGGGTCGGTGAACTTTCCGGTGATTGCGCAAGCGGCCGCGGTTTGTGGGGAAACGAGGTAAACCTGCGCATCCTGTGTGCCGGAGCGCCCTTCAAAGTTACGGTTGTTCGTGCGTATTGAAACTCCTTTTGTGCTTGGCGAGAAATGGTTGCCTATGCAAAAGCCGCAGGCGCTTTCCATTATCCTTACGCCAGACTGTATAAGGTCGGCAAGGGCGCCATTCTTTGCTATCATTTTCAGAACCTGGTTGCTCCCAGGCGCAAGGCCTGTCGAGGTTGCGGTTGTGTGTCCCTTCATTATCTTTGAGAATAGCATGAGGTCGTAGTATGATGAGTTCGTGCAAGAGCCGACTGCCACCTGGTCAACCGGAATGTTCTGCTTTTCCAAATCTGCGACTTTTACGATGTTGCCAGGGCTGTGCGGGGCTGCTGCGAGAGGCTCAAGTTCCGACATATTGATTTCTATTGTCTTATCATAGGTTGCGCTCTTGTCCGCCTTTATCGGGACCCAATCTGCTTCGCGCCCCTGCGCCCTCAGGAATTTCTTGGTGATTATGTCTGATGGGAATATTGACGTCGTTACACCTGTTTCCGCGCCCATGTTCGTGATGGTTGCGCGTTCCGGAACTGAAAGATTCTTTACTCCTTCTCCGCCATATTCGATCATCCAGCCGACGTTTCCCTTCGTGCTGAGAATTGAGAGAACTTTGAGGACTATGTCTTTTGCGCTGACCCATTTGTTGAGCTTGCCGGTGAGATTGATTTTCAGGACTTTCGGGTATGTTAGGTAGAATGCGCCTCCGCCCATTGACACGGCCACATCAAGGCCGCCTGCGCCAATTGCCATCTGGCCGATTCCGCCGCCAGTTGGCGTGTGGCTATCCGAACCTACAAGGGTTGTGCCTGGCTTTCCAAATCTTTCAAGGTGAACCTGGTGGCAGATTCCGTTGCCTGCGCGGGAGTATTTTATTCCATACTTTGCGGCAACAGTTTCAAGGTATTTGTGGTCGTCTGCATTTTCATATCCTACTTGAACTGTATTATGGTCTACGTAGCTGACTGAAAGGTCGGTGGTTACTCTTGGAATTCCCATCGCCTCAAACTGCAGGTATGCCATAGTTCCGGTGGCGTCCTGCGTAAGAGTCTGGTCCATCCTGATTCCGACTTCCGTTCCTGCGACGGGCTTGCCGTCGACTATGTGGGCATCGAGTATCTTTTGCACTATGTTCTTTGCCATACTATCACTATTGACTTGCTATTGACATGACATGCGACACTCGGGAATTTTGCATCGCAAAATTCGGATTCCAACGAATGCGCAAAATGTCGTAGATTTGGCATCGCCTGAACTTATATAAGGATTTATTATTTTGTTTTTTTATTACAACATTCGGCTATTAATTTCCTATTTAATCAAAAAACAAGATGATAAATCAAAATTATGCGAAAAACAGATATATAGCTATTTCATTACAACTAAATCGAAGGATATGCTCTCTAAGAACGAACAGAAGGCGCTTTGCGGGATTCTAACAAAACCAACGTCAACGGACAAGGAGCTGGCCGAATATCTAGGAATGCGCCAGTCAACGCTTGCAGTCATTCGCCAGCGGCTTCGCCGAAGGGGATATTACCGCCTTGTAACAGTTCCCTTGATGCAGAACGTCGGATGCGAAATGCTTGCCCTCATTCACACGGACTTCAACCCGATGGTTCCCCTTGACGAGCGCATCCAGAAAACGAGCAAAGTGGTTGAGGCGTCACCTGAAATTTTCTTCTCGCTCGGTGAACTGCAGAAAGGCTTTTCGCTGTCATTCTCGAAGAATTACACAGAGCTTGGAAAGATCAACGACGCCAGGACAACGGTTTTCGGCGGAATGCAGCTTATCGAAAAGGAATACCCGAAAGAGATGCTTTTCCCGTTTGAAGTCAGCACCATATACCGTTTCCTGAATTTTGCCCCGCTTGTCGCAAGCCATTTTGGGATAAAGTTGCCTGGAGTTGCCTCGGCGGATGCGCCTGCGGAATTCCGTCCTGCGTCTAAAATCAATCTTTCCGAAACCGAAAGGCGCGTGTATTACGAGATGACAAGAAGCGCCGAGTCGTCCCTAAAAGAGATTGGTGCGCGGCTGAAGCTTTCCGGAAAAACAATTTCTGCGATAAGGACAAAATTGGAATCGCGCGGCATCCTGAAAACAATTGCAATCCCGGATTTGAAAAAGCTTGGGCTTGAAATTTTGGCGCTTCACATAATACGTTTCAACCCGCAGAATCCGCCGACAGAGATTGTGAGGAACACGCTGACTACTGACCACGACATTCTTGTAGCCCTGCGCAAGTTCGAGGGGTTGCGCATCTCGGTATATCCAAACTATGATCAGTGTGAAAAAGACAGGATGTCAATGTTCAGATATTTGCGCGAGCACAATTACGTCGTGGACGTTCCATTTGTAAGGACTTTCAGCTTGACATCCGTTGCGGTAATCAAGGATTTCAACTTCGCGCCGATTGCGAAAAAAATCCTGGAATTGCCTGACAGGCCGGAAGCGCCGCAAAACGGCTCAGGCGGCAAAAGTTAAATTTGATGAATTGTTGAGATGGTGATGCAATGGCATATGTGAAAACAACCGAAGGGAAGAAAATGCGCGTCGGCAAAGTGGTGGCGCTCGCGAAAAACTATGCAGCCCATGCAGCCGAGATGAAATCGAGCGCCCCTCCAAAGCCAGTGTTCTTCATAAAGCCTTCAACTAGCATAATCCACGACGGCGAATCGATAGTTTTCCCTGAAATTTCAAAGGAAATCCATCACGAAGTCGAGCTTGCGGTTGTAATTGGAAAGAAATGCAAAAATGTTGCCGCGGAAAATGCGATGAAATTCATCTACGGCTACGCAGTTGCACTTGACATGACTGCGCGCGACGTCCAGAAAGAGGCGAAGGAAAACTTATGGCCATGGGCTGCGGCAAAGGGATTTGATACTTCCTGCCCGATTGGCGAAGTTGCGCCAAAAGAAAAAGTGCCAGCGCCCGAAAATCTTGAAATCTCGCTGAAAATCAACGGCGAATTGCGCCAGCGCGGAAGCACATCAATGATGGTTCACAAAATTGCGCC
>JAQUQK010000055.1:0-3170 GCA_028716125.1 Thermoplasmatota archaeon
GCCCTGCGCAAGCAGGAGCCGCTCAAGAACGAGATTGTTGACTTCATAGATGCAATCAAGAACAAGCGCAAGCCGCTCATAGGCGGGGACGAGGCGATACTCAATGTCAGGGTTGCGAAGGCCGCAATCGAGTCTTACAAGACCGGAAAGGAGATTTCTCTTTAGTTTTTTATCTTGAAAATCGGATGGTGAAAAAATGATACCGATAGCAAAACCGCAGATAGGCGATGAAGAGAAGAAGGCAGTGATGGAAGTCCTGAACTCCGGCATAATAGCGTCAGGGCCGAAGGTAAAGGAATTCGAGAAGACGTTCGCGCAGTTCGTCGGAACGAAGCACGCAATAGCAACAAGCAACGGAACGACGGCGCTCCACGCGGCATTGTTCTGTGCCGGAATCGAGCCCGGCGACGAAGTCATAACGACTCCGTTCACGTTCATCGCAACCGCAAACGCCATTCTGTTTTGTGGGGCAAAACCGGTGTTCGCCGACATTGACCTGAAAACGTTCAACATCGATCCGGCAAGCGTCAGGCGCAAGATAACAAAGAAGACCAAGGCCATACTTCCAGTCCACCTTTACGGCCAGTCTGCGGCAATCGAGGAGATAATGGCAATTGCAAAGGAACATGATCTCAAGGTAATAGAGGATTGCGCCCAGTCGCACGGCGCAATGTTTGGCGGCAAGAAAGTAGGCTCGTTCGGGGATGCGGGATGCTTCTCATTCTACCCGACAAAGAACATGACCACTAGCGAAGGCGGAATGATTACCACAAACGACGATGCGCTTGCCGAGAAGATACGCATATTCATCAATCAGGGAATGAAGGAGCGCTACGTCCACATAATGATCGGGCACAACTTCCGCATGACTGACATCGGGGCGGCAATCGGAATCGAGCAGTTCAAGAAGCTTGAAGGATTTACCGCAAAGCGCCAGGCGAACGCGAAGAAGCTTAATGAAATGCTTGCGGGATCCGGCGTAGTGACGCCGTACGTCGCACCCGGCTGCAACCACGTCTACCACCAGTACACCATCCAGACCGAGAACCGCGAGGCATTGATGAATTTCCTGCACGACAAGGGCATAGGCTACGGCATATACTACCCGAAGGCCCTTCACCAGTATGAGCATCTGGCAAAATACGGCAACAAGCGCCTGAAGAACGCTGAAAAGGCGGCGCTCGTATCGCTGTCCCTGCCAGTCCACCCTGCGCTTTCGGATGCGGACGTGGTGGCTGTTGCAACGGCAATCAAGGAATTCATGGCGAAGAAATAATTGGAAATGGAGAAGTGACTAAATGGCAGTTAAAATCCATCCGACGGCGGACGTTTCAGATAAGGCAAAGCTCGGGGACGGAACGAGCGTCTGGCACCAGGCGCAGATACGCGAGAATGCAGTGCTCGGCGAAAAGTGCAACATAGGCAAGGGCGCATACGTAGACTTCGGCGTGCATCTTGGCAATGGCGTTAAACTCCAGAACTATGTCAATGTCTACCACGGCGTGACTCTTGAAGACTATGTATTCGTTGGCCCGAGCGCAACATTCACAAACGACATGTATCCACGCGCAGCAGTCTGGAGCGACGACCTCGTCGTAAAGACTCTGGTCAAGAAAGGAGCATCCATCGGCGCAAACTCCACCATACGCTGCGGAATAACAATCGGCGAGTACGCGACCATTGGCGCAGGCGCCGTCGTCACAAGGGACGTGCCTGACCATGCGCTTGCATACGGCTCGCCAGCGCGCATCCACGGATTCGTCTGCGAGTGCGGATTCCCTGCGGAAAAGAAGGAACTAACGGGCAGGGGGATGGAAGGCGCAGTCGTGATGAAGTGCACTAAATGCGGAAAGGAATTTGAAGTGCCGTACCCGGTTTACAGGAAGATGGAGTAAACGCTTCTTTATATCTTTTTTATCCATTTCTGAAAGAGCGGAGATGCGAAGATGAAAATCCATTCACCCGGCCTTGATTGTCAAAAACTTCTGAAATCCGGCCAAGTCAAGATCACCTTTTACGGCCTTGGCAAAATGGGTTTGCCGCTTGCCGCCGTTTTCGCTGATGCTGGCGCGCAAGTATCCGGGATAGACATCTGCAAGCCTGTCGTCGAATCCATAAACAAGGGCGTAAACACAGTCAAGGAAGAGCCCGGCCTCGATGACATGGTGAAGCGAAACGTTGCCGCAGGAAGACTAAAGGCATACAACGAACCGCAGAAGGCGGATGTGCACATAATACTTGTTCCAACGCTTCTCCACGGAACTAAAGTGGATCTGAGTCCCGTGCTCGACTGCGCCAAGTCGATATCAAAGGCGCTTGCCAAAGGAGATATTGTAATCACTGAATGCACGATGCCGCCGGGCTCAACCGAGAAACTGATTCCGATTCTTGAAAAAAGCGGACTTAAGGTCAACAAGGATTTCGGACTTGGCCACTGCCCCGAAAGGACGATGACCGGAACCGCGATACGCGACATAACCGGGGAATACCCAAAGGTCATCGGCGCGAGTGATAAGGTCACGCTTGACGCGCTCTGCGGAATTTATTCGGTCATAAACAAGGCAGGCGTGGTGCAGTGCACGAGCATTCGCGCCGCCGAGTGTGTGAAAGTTTTCGAAGGGATTTACCGCGACGCCAATATATCTCTTGCAAACGAGCTGGCGGTCTGGTGCGACCGCAAGAATCTGGACGCGCTTGAAATTTTCAATGTTGCAAACACCCAGAAATACTGCCATATCCACCAGCCAGGATGCGGAGTTGGCGGGCACTGTATACCATATTATCCGCATTTCATCATGGATAAACAGACTAAAGTCATACGCCTGGCAAGGAAGAACAACGAGGACATGGCAATTTACACAGTCAACCTGGCGTCAGATGCAATAAGCAATTCAGGAAAGAAGCCCAAGGACGCAAGCGTTCTTGTCCTCGGCCTTACGTTCCGCGCAGGCGTCAAGGAATTCGCGCACACGATGGCAAAGCCGATAATAGAAGAAGCAAAACGCCAGTTCAAGGTAGTATATGCCCAAGATCCAATGTGCGATGCAAAGGATGCTGAAAGATTTGGCACAAAGTGGAAGGAAGATTTCAAAGGAATTGATGCGATAATAATCACTACTGACGATAAGCAGTTCAGAAATCTTCCGTGGGGAAAAATTGCAAAGGACATG
>JAQUQK010000055.1:3270-10187 GCA_028716125.1 Thermoplasmatota archaeon
TGCAAAGGATGCTGAAAGATTTGGCACAAAGTGGAAGGAAGATTTCAAAGGAATTGATGCGATAATAATCACTACTGACGATAAGCAGTTCAGAAATCTTCCGTGGGGAAAAATTGCAAAGGACATGGCGCCGCAGAGCGGCGCTTGTCCAGTGCGCTCCTTTGGAGCGCACAAGGAGATGCGCATTCCCGTATTGGTAGACGGGCGCAACATTTTGACGCCAGATGAAATGAAGAGCGCCGGATTCGCATACTTCGGAATCGGAAGGAGATAGGCCGGTGAAAACTTGAAAATATTAAGCATCGTGGGGGCAAGGCCGCAGTTCATCAAGGCATTTGCGCTTTCGCGCGAGCTGCGCAGGAAGCATACTGAAATCCTTGTCCATACCGGCCAGCACTACGACTACGAGATGAGCAAGATTTTCTTCGACGAACTTGACATTCCAAAGCCCGACTATAACTTGGAAGTCGGCTCCGGGCCGCATGGCGAGCAGACTGGAAAAATACTGGAAAAACTGGAGAAAGTAATTTTGTCCGAGAAGCCGGACTTAGTTTTGGTTTACGGCGACACAAATTCCACGCTTGCTGGCGCACTTGCCGCGGTCAAACTTCATGTAAAAGTGGCGCACGTGGAAGCAGGCCTTCGCTCTTTTGACAGAAGGATGCCCGAGGAAATAAACCGCATTGTCACTGACCACGTTTCCGATATCCTCTTGGCGCCGACGAAAACGGCGATGGCGCACCTGAAAAGCGAAGGCATTGCAAAGAACGCACACCTTGTGGGCGACGTAATGCAGGATGCGATGGAGATTGCAAGGGAGCGGGCAAAAAAATCCAAAATCATTTCCAAACTCAGAATTGAAGGAAAATACGTCCTTGCCACGCTGCATCGCGCGGAAAATACCGACGACCGCGGAAGGCTTTCGAACATAGTCGATGCGTTCCTAGAATCCGGCGCAAATATCGTCCTGCCGCTTCATCCAAGAACGCGCAAAGTTCTGGAAAACTCGGGACTTATGAAAAAAATCGACGGCAAAAACATCAAAATCGTCGATCCCGTCGGCTACGTTGACATGATTGCACTCATGGATGGCGCAGAGAAGATTCTTACAGATTCAGGCGGCGTCCAGAAGGAAGCATACATGCTCGGCAGGCCCTGCATAACAATGCGCGACAATACCGAATGGGTAGAAACTGTTGATGCAGGCTGGAACGTTCTCGTTGGCGCGGAAAAGAAAAAAATCATGGAAGCCATCAAGAATTTCAATCCCAAAGGTAGCCGCAAGGACATTTTCGGGGGCGGGGGCGCATGCGGGAAGATAGTGGGGATTCTTGAAAAATTTGAGAAGAAATGATTTCTCTTTTATCGGATGACTAACTATGGAAAACTGCTGCATTGAAACAAAATGCATAGAGTGCTGCAAAGAGACAAATATGCTTTTGTCATATCAAGATATTGAAAGAATAAAAAAACTCGGATATGATGATGCTTTTTTTATCAAAAGGCACCATGGTTGGCTCCAATTGAAAAATAAAAACGGCAGGTGCGTGTTTCATAATGGAACCAAATGCACAATTTACGAGAATCGACCCGAGGGATGCACATTATACCCGGTCGTTTACAACGCAATAACCAAAAGCGCAATCCTGGATGCGGAATGCCCGCAGCAAAAATGTTTTTCCATCTCAAAAGAAAAAATAAAACAGCTCATTGCTCTTGTTTCAACGCTTGAGCAGGAGCGAATGCAACGAAGGAAAAAATGAATTTGCGCCTCTATGCACTACTGCTTAATTTGTTCCTAGCACGGCTTACATGCCAGCCCTAAAATTCCGCCGATTACGCCAAGTGCAGTTCCAAGCCCAAAGCCGCCTGATGATAAAACCGCAACCAGCGAGAAAACCAAAACAAGCGTGGCGCCAGTCCTCACTTTGTCTGGATTTGCGGTATTTATCATGCTCGCGCCGTAAATTACCATCGCGCCGCAAACCAGCCCAATGATGACCCAGATGAACATAAATGATGCGAGCACGCCTCCGACGAAGGGTATGAGGGCCAAAATCGCCCCTGCAATGCTTCCAACAAACCCAAAGACCAAGCCCCCGATAAGAATCAGTATGCCTCCGGCAAGTGAAAGTCCGTATGCCGCCCCTGGCCTGCACGTGCATTGATTTGATTGTTTCGCCAATTTGACACCAAATGATATTAGGCAAAGAAGATTAAAAAACTATTGCCTTTATCGCTTCAGTATTCGCATCTCGGCAAGTTTCTCGGGCAGGTACTTGTCGGTGACATAATCCAGACCATACTTTGCAAGCGATTGCTGTTCCGCTTTCTTTCCAAGCTGGAGCTGAAGATTTATCTCGCCCTTCCAGAACTCGCTGTTGAAGCGCGGGTCGAGCAGTTCTTCCTTTAACGCTTTTATGTCCTGGTCGTTCAATTTGTCGGATGGAAGTTCGTAGTTTATTATGTCAGAGGGCGAAATGCCGATGAATTGCGCTCCAGGCGTCGCGAGATATTCGGATATGTGTGCCGTCTTGATTGCGCCGTATGCAACTGATGCAAAAATGCGGTAAGACCACGGGTCGCCATCGGTGAATATTACGACTGGGAGCTTCATCTCCTCATTCATGCGCTTGACGAATCTGCGGGTGCAGCGTGCCGGCTGTCCCTTGAGGTGCACGAGGACTGCGCGGTTCTTCTCGTCGAACCTGTTCTCTGAAAGACGGTCGAACATACCGCCGCATTCCACTCCGATTACGAAGTCTGCGTCAGCTTCCTTGAACTTTATCTTTTCCTTTTCGACGTTGTATGGGATGCCGTAGCCTGAGTCGCCTACGTCGTCGCGGCAGTTGATTGTGCGGCTCTTGCCGTCGCGCGTCTGCTCCTCAATCGTGACGTTGCCGATGACGGATGCGCCGTTCTCTTCGGGGCGGAGCTTGAAATCTTCGCGCATCTTCTTGGTTATGATCTCAAGGTCTTCGACCAGTTTGTCCGAGTCCTGCTGGTCATGGAATTTGCCAAGGCCCCACCCTTCGGATATGTAATACATTTCCCTTAATGTCGAGGACTTCTTTGTTGCCATCATCTGCTTGATGAAATCCACGGTATGCATTGTGCGAAGAAGCATATATGCGCCATCGAGGCTCTTCGCGCTCCTCTGCATCTGGTCCTTGCCGTATTTCCAGACGCCAAGCGTTTCGTCGAAAACGATGTTGTTCTTGGTGCGCGACGAGATGGAAACGGCGGGAATTTGCGCGTTCTCTATGTTGTCATAAACGCTTTCCGCGATGCATGCAAGCTCATGGAACGTCGCCTTTGAAAGCTCGGGAATCTGGTCGTTTGTGAATTTCTGGTCGAATGCTTCAAGAGACTTTGCCGGGCCCTTCTTTACAGCCATTTTTATTCCTCCTTGTTAGCCTTGCAGGCAAGGCCGCTTTCAGCTTCGCTGATTTCATCGGCAACAGATTCGGATTTGTCAACGGTTTCGTAGACTTCCTCTTTCTCCTCTTCCTTCCACGGGTCTATTCCGTCGATTATGTGCGATTCTATTCCATCGAAGTAAATGTCGGCCTCGGTGTAATCGTCCTTCTCAAGTCCCGACAACTCGAATATTACGGACTTACGCTCGTCGGGCTCCATCTTCACTTTCCAGGAAAGCTTGCCGTTTGCCCCTGCGGTTGCGCCCGACCCTTCGGCCAATTTCGCCTCCTCTGGCACTACCGCATATAGGTTGAATTCGTGCCCTGTTTTGGTATAATTTATCAGATCAACGAAAACCTTATGCGTCTTGCGATTTCCGTCGATGTATTCTACGCGCGAGTCGACGAGGATACTGTTCATAATTTTTGCAATTACCGGTTCTATCGAAGGCACCGGGCGGTTGAGAACGTGAGCCGACTTTTGGGCGATGAGCGGAAGCAATTGCTTTATGATTGTCTCCTTCTCGCGCAGCTTTGCGATTCTGACATTCTTGTGCATGTGGCGGTTGAGCGCCCTTCCGCATTCCTGAAGCGCAAGCGCAATGTCCTGCTCGATTTCCGGAATGTCCGCCACCGCTTCCTTTGATTCTGATGTGAATGGAACTTTCGTTGATGCAACATGCACCAGCATCATCACTGGGCCGGACGGTATTCCTTTTCCTCCGCGCTGGTCAAGCCCGTACCTGCGCCAGTCAACGCCCTCGATGCCGTGGGTAAGAGCGCATGCGCCCTGCTGGAACAGAAGAGGGACGCGATTTGCGAACCTCATTATTGTGATTGTCTGGTCTTTTGGAAGCGACGGGCAATATGCCACAGCCACTTCAACTATGAACGGGTTTCCGGAATAGACCGACGGGGCGCGTGTGACTGATGCCGCGAATTCTATTTCAGTGCCTGAGTTTCTCTTGAGGGCGCGTTTGAGAAGTATCTCGCCAATCGGGGAAAGGCAATCGGTCGGCGGCGCCATCAGCTTGACTTCCTTGAACGCATTTACAAGCGCAGATATCTGTTCTATTCCCATGTCTTCCGGCTTGAGGTTGGAGTCGAGCCCCGCCTTCTGACATATTTCGTCCGAGGTGCGCTGGCTGATCCTGCAAAATGACGTTTGAAGAAATGCGCCGAGTTTTCTTGCGCTCGTGTGCGAGAGCATTTTCATGACCGTTCCAATCTCAACCCCATGCGGATGCGGAAGTATGTCCGTGCATGGCTTTGGCATTGACTCCGCAACGCGCTCGAATGTCGTCACGGTTCCATCTGGCTCCTTGAAGACTATTCTTGCATGAGGATTGACGATTGCGGTGTTCTTGAGAAATTCATATGGCGACTGCTTGGAGTCGCGCAGATATTTGCCTATCATCTGCATCTCGACCGAAGTGCCGTGGGGCTTTTCCCAGTGCGTGATGTCTTCAGAAACGACTTCTGGCATATTCTGGCGGGTGTTTATCATCAGGTTGCAAACGTGCGCCGGGCGATCTTCCGCGATTTTGGATATAATCCTGGTGGGTTTTCCGGTCGTGAGCTGGCTGTAAAGCACTGCCGCGGAAATGCCTATGCCCTGCTGTCCTCTGCTCTGGCGGATTGCATGGAAGCGCGATCCATAGAGAAGGCGTCCGAAGACGTTTGAAATCTGCTGTTTTACAATACCAGGGCCGTTGTCCTCGATTTTTAGAGTGTAAACGCCCTTCTTGTCGGTCTGCGTTATTTCGACAAGGACTTCGGGCATAACATTCGCCTCTTCACAGGCGTCAAGCGAGTTGTCAACCGCTTCCTTTACCGCAGTAAGGATTGCGCGGGTGGTGCTGTCAAACCCTAGAATGTGCTTGTTCTTTTCGAAAAATTCCGCTACGGATATTTCGCGCTGCTTCTTTGCAAGTTCTTCCGCTATCGGTTTCAATCCATCCCCGAAAAACGCATCGGTTGGGCTATTAAGAAATTATTGGGTTGGATTTATGGATGGGTCTGCGGCGCCTTCTGGATCGGACAGCCATGTCATTGTATAAACGAAAGCGAGTTGCCGATTCTCTCAACAGCCTTCAGTCCTGCCTCAACAATATCGTCAATGTTTGCCCCTCTCTCTGTAGTGATTGTAACAAGCAAAGACTGGCCCATTCCAAAAGTGGCAATCATCATATCGTCCAGTGAAGATATTGTGTAATTATGGTCTTTTAGACCGATTTCCATGGCTGCCTCAGATACCCTATTGTATATTTCGGCGCACATGGAAGACATTATGACAGGATTCCTGCCCGGGGAAAGGTCATGGGCAAATGGGAAACCAGTTATGCTTGATATGATGGCTCCCCTGAACAGCGGGACGCTTTTCCTGAGGTTCCGCAGGATCTCCGAGAATATTGTTTTTTCAGTATCATTCTTCCAAACACTCAAGTTTACTATTGTCTCACTTCCATCACTCTGAAGAATTGGCGCTTGATGACTTTTCGCCTGATTTTTCTTCCAATATCGACATTACGCCATATTTCCTGCGAATCGAATACGGTGGCCGGTATGCCACATATACAAGAATCGCCGAAAGCAGGTAGATCGCACGGTACACAGTTTCCCAGGCAAGCTCATCGGTCTTTCCTGCAATGAATGAAACAAAGCCGGAAACGAATATGAGCAAGAGGGACGTTGCAACCATCACCAGCCTGTATTTCTGCGTTGGCTTTTCCATCTTGCGGTAAAGCGAATAAAGGGCAATGCAAACTGAAATCTGCGGAACCTCTATCGCGCCTATTATCAGCAGGGCAAGGTAGTCCGGCACCGGCTTTGCGTATGCGATGTTTCCCGGCTGGTTCAGGTAGAACGGCGCATCGTCCAGGGCGACGTATGGGCCGCTAGTTAGTATTACGGCAACTATTGCGATTATTATCGCCGCGTAGAATACAATTATTGGGATGCGCCACTTTTCATGCCCGGTGAACAGGAAAAGAGTGTAGTACAACAGGCAGAACGTAGCTATTGGGCCTATCGTCCAGTATATAGAATACATTGGGACGTTCAGCGCAGTTATGCCATAGTCGTACATCATGATGCGGATGAATATCTCAATTGCCTTTATCGCGCCAAGAAGAATCCACCAAACCCCGAAAAGATTCATCGGGCGGGAATACGACTCGCGCCTCTGCCTGCCGAGTATGAATATTCCAATGACTGCGAAAAAGCCTGCGGAGAATACGTCAAGAACTGTTGAAAGCGTGGTGTGTATCATACAATCTTGCCCTTTGGTGGATTGTCATCATTATTTTAAAGGTTGGTTTTCATCAGCGCCGTCCCCGCCGACTTTGCCCTTTTTTTCCGAACGAGCTTGGGCGGAAAATATGCAACGTATCCTATAAGCGCCGCCTCAGCGGTTATTATCCTAACGGCTATGAATGAGATTCCCCCAAGCCCAAATGCATCCAGTATGAAACAGACGTAGAATATCAAAGCCGAAAT
>JAQUQK010000056.1:0-1358 GCA_028716125.1 Thermoplasmatota archaeon
GCAGTCGTGATATTTATCGTCGTTCTAAGGTTGGAATACGTCCCCGTTTACATGCAGGGAGTGGAATCCAGCCACATGGAGGACGTGTCCGAAACAATGTCCTGGATAAAGTCCGCTGTGGACGTGCAGACATTAAAGGGAACTTCCGGCCAGTCGGTTTCCACATCCATGAAGCTTGGAAGCCCGGGGATGTCGTTCTTCGGCGTTCCAGGAGTGAGCGGAACCCTTTCTTTCCTGCCGAACACTTTCAGGACCGACGTCAACGCCAGCCTTATGCTTGTGATAGAGGAGAACGGGACTTATTATGGAGACGCAAGCGAGACGTGGATGAATATAGGCAGTTCGTTTTACAACATCAACTCAATTTCCAGCTTCCGCATCAACGTAAGCCAGATAACGAAGTCCCATGTAGGCGACTCAGTCAACACGCAGCTTTACGACGCATACGGCAATCCCGCCGGCTCCGTTCTGGTCTACATCTACAGAGATACGCCGGACTACTACATCAACGTAAGGACGACTTCGCCCCAAGGCGCGATTCTTTACGACCAGCCCATTGTAATTTATCATCAGACAAACCCGGCGGACAATTACATAATCGATCTTATGGACTCATCCTATAGATTCGACAGGACAATACGAGCCGCCATTAAACCCCTCAGCACGGTAATTACGGAGAGCGGGCTTTCGGCGACATGTGCGATAAGCTACGTAACTTATTCTCCGGGCGGGATAGGCACCGAGGTCGGCGGCGGGATGAATGTTACAAATTACCACTCCTCCTTTTATTCCGGCGACATAAAATACGTTTCCGGGAACAACTATTACGTCGGCCAGAGCTACGACTATTCGGGAGGGGCGCTTCTGGTCAACCAGACGGACGGAACCGCAATGCTCCTTCCCCCGCCGGTGTCGTTCTCAAAGTCCGGCAACCTGACGGTGGTGAGCATGGTAGCGTCCGGGCTTACCGGCGACGCATCGACTATTTCCGGCACCGGGCAGCAAACCGTCAAGACCACGTTCCTTTCTGACAGCATTATGAGAGGAAGGACGACAAACCTGACATTGGTATTCTACACGCCGTATCCGTCGCTTTGGGCAGACTACATTCGCGAGCAATTGAATGCAATCGGGCTGAACGAAAGCAGCAATGAGTTCGGCATCACGCAAGCATCGTCCTACGTCCGCCTTTATCTGGCGGGGACGGTGAGCGGCGATTACAAGGACGTTTATGTATACATGCAGACCGCGAACATAAAAGTGGAGATAGGGAGTTGATGAATTGGGCAAAGTAAAAGTCGCATTCTCAAAAGAATCTGAAAAACCCGCAGCCAAAGTTGAGGAAAAGAAGCCTGCCA
>JAQUQK010000056.1:1458-10018 GCA_028716125.1 Thermoplasmatota archaeon
GGAACCGGAAACGAGGGCGCATTCCAGGCCGCAAAGAGCAATGAAAAGATTCCGCCCTTCGCCGGGGCCAGAAAATCAATTTCCGTCAATATCCAGCAGAGGCCGGCCGCTAAAATCGAGAAAGAAGAAGCCCTCCGCGCCGAGACAAAAAAAGAATTGATTATATCTCCGGAAGCCAAAAAGCCCCAGGCAAAAAAAGCGACAGCATTCGAATACGTTGCCCCTATGATAAAGGAGGAGCCGCCTACAGTTGTACCGCCGATTTCAGATCCCGCCCTTGAGGAAATAGAGATTCATACAATAAAGGAAGGCTACTCTTACGTGCGCACCATATATGACAAGGGCGACAATCACTACAAATACGAGGTAATAGAGCCGATATTGAGCACCGACGAGGCAGAAATATGCAAGTTCATCAAGGAAACGCTCATAAAGACACTGGAATCCAAGGCCAAGGCGGAATACGAGGAGCTGATGAAATACCTGCTCGAGGAAATAGACCACGCCATATTCGACCACTCAATATATATATCGCCGCTGTCGAAGAAAAAGATAGTGTATTACATCGTCCGTGACTTCCTGGGATACAGCAAGATAGACGTCCTAATGAACGATCCGATGATAGAGGATATCTCATGCGACGGGCCGGGAATACCGATATACATATTCCACCGCATCTACGAGTCAGTAAGGACGAACCTCATTTTCACGGATGACGACGAGGTCGACTCGTTCGTTATCCGGCTTGCCCAGAGGTGCAACAAGCACATATCCATCGCCGAGCCGCTTCTTGATGCCACGCTGCCCGACAAATCCCGGCTTCAGGCGTCGCTTTCGCGCGAAGTAACTACGCGCGGCTCATCATTCACGATACGCAGGTTCCGTGCCGACCCGCTCACTCCGCCGACGCTTGTCGAATATGGGACAATGTCGTCACAGATGGCAGCATATTTCTGGATGATGATGGAATATGGAGCGAGCGGAATATTCTCCGGAGGAACGGCTTCCGGCAAGACCACCACACTGAATGCAATATCTATGTTCATCCCGCCGCAGCGCAAGATAGTCTCCATAGAGGACACCCGCGAACTCAACCTTCCGCACGAAAACTGGATAGCGGGCCTCACGCGCGCCTCATTTGGCTCGGAGACCGCTTCCAACATAGACATGTACAAGCTATTGGAATCCGCCCTGAGGCAGAGGCCTGAATACCTGATTGTCGGAGAAGTAAGGGGCAGGGAAGCCTTCACGCTGTTCCAGGCAATGGCGACGGGCCATGCGACTTATTCGACTCTCCACGCGGACTCGGTTCCTTCTGCGGTATACCGCCTTGAAAACCCGCCGATAGAGATACCGCGCATAATGATACAGACGCTCGACGTCATGTCTATCCAGGTCAGCACCAAGGTGGGCAAGAAGATGGTTCGCAGGATAAAGGAGATAACCGAAATAACCGGCATAGACCCGACCACCGGCGAGCTGACCATAAACACGATATTCAAGTGGGATTCCGAGAATGACAAGTTCATCTACTACGGCGGAAGCAAGATTCTTGGTGAGATAGGGCAGAAGAAGAATATGACATACGAGCAGGTGGAAAAGGAGATGAACCAACGCGCCGGGATAATAGACTGGATGCGCGCAAGCCGCCTCTATAACTACAAGAGGGTAGCCGAAATGGTCTCCGAGTACTACTCGTATCCGGAAAACGTGCTTAAGCGGGCGGGCGGGGTGTAGCCCGATGCTGAATTTTTACCAGAGGATCGCCTACCGGCTTTTGGGAAAGCGCTCCCAGAAATCGCTTCAGAAAAACAGGACAATGGGGCGCTCTCTTTTGAAGGGCAGGATCTCAATCAGGCCTGACGTTTATTTCAGTACAGTGCTTCTTAATGCCATAGTCGTGGCATCGGCGGCGGCACTGCTGGTAGTATTGTTCCTTGTACTATATGGAACAACGCCGGATGAGAACCCGATGATATATGTAATATTGATTCCGCTTCCACTCCTGCTCGCCGCTTTGGTGTATACAATAGGCGTGGCCTATCCAGAGCTTGTCGCAGGATCGCGCGCCTCTGACATAAACTACAACCTGCCTTATGCGCTTAACTACATAGCGGCCCTTTCCGCGGCGGGAGTTACGCCGGACACGGTTTTTGAAAGCCTCTCAACGCAGAAGGTTTACGGCCAGGTGGCCTACGAAGCGTCGCTTATACACCGCGACCTATCCCTTCTCGGCAAGGACACTATAACTTCCCTCAAGGATGCGCTGGACAGGACGCCGTCCATAAAAATGCAGGATTTCCTCCAGGGCGCAATAACCACCATAACGTCAGGAGGCGACCTGAAGGTGTATTTCCGCGCAAAGGCTGACCAGTTCATGGCAGAGAACGTGCAGGCGCAAAAGTCGTTCCTTGAAACGCTGGGAGTAATGGCGGAAAGCTTTGTCACGGTCGTAGTCGCCGCTCCACTCCTTCTGATAATCATGCTTTCGGTGATGATGATGGTTGGCGGCAGCGTGACAAGTTCAGTGACGTTTGCATATATGGTGATATTCATCATGCTCCCGGTGTCGCAGGCGGGCTTTGCCCTGGCAATACGGTACATGAAACCCGGATAAGGAGATGCGAAAATGGCCGATAAAAAACTTGTGGAAGAAAGTGGATCAAAACTCGTTCAATGGGTCATAATCGTGCTGTTGGCGGCAGTCTGCGCGATGACGGTGGCTGGCGCATACTGGTACAAGGGATCTGTATACGGCCTGCGTTTTTACATAACCGCGGTTGCGCTCCTGCTCTTTTCGGTGGCGCTTGCGCCGTACATAGTCATGATGAAATTCAAGCCGATATTCCTGCTGCCGGAAAAAGCCCTTCATTACGTCAAGCCGATACGCGAGATGCGGCTTCGTGCATTTGCTTTCCTGCTGGGAATGGTCGACATATTCGCGGCATTCATAGAGATATCCGCAGTGGTGGTCCGCCTTGGAATAATCGAGGCAGAATTTCCAGAGTCGCTTGTCATAGACATGATCATCTACATGACGGCAATACTGCTCCTCGTTTCGGTAATAACATACCTGATGTCGCTTACGGTTCCTTACAGGAGCGTTGTCCTTGGCAAGCGCAGGAAGATTGGGGTTGGATTGTTTCTGGCATCTGCGATCGCATTCTCAATTCTTGCAATTCTGATACATGAGGAGATATTCGTCTATTCCCAGTCCATCCAATGGCACAGCACGGACGCGCTCTTCATGATGCTTGCCGCCTGCATATCAGCATCGTCAATGATGATATTGTTCCGAAAGCTCCAGACTCCGTTCACAATAATTCTGGAAGACATAATGGTATACGAGTCGAGGAAATACAGGCCCGTCAAGAAATCCATCATATACACCACCCTTTTCGGCTTCGTGGTGCTTTTCGGCCTTTTTGCGGCATTCGTTTTCCTGGGAATAAGCGCGATAAACATCTCGGGAATATCGCCCGAAGTGGGCGTGATAGCCGCACTGTTGCTCTTTACGGTGATGGTGGCAGTGAGTTTTGCCGTAGTCTACGTGTCGTCGGCAAGGGCAAAGAAGAAGGGGCCGCTTTACATCGTAAAGATGAACCGCGAGCAGGTCACGAAGCTCGTCATACTCGGGTCGTCATTTGCGCTCTCCGCGCTTTTCCTGGTACTGGCATTGCTAGTCGCAAACAGGCAGATAACGGCCATTGGCGCGATAACGCTGTCTGCTGACCGGTGGCTGGATTTCGTAGTATTCGCAATTCTTGCCATGCTGGGGCCTTATGGAATATACGACCACTACCAATTGAGGAGAATAATCCATATGGAGGAAAGATTCCCGGACTTCCTAAGGGACCTCGGCTCCTCAAGAATGGCGGGAATGACCCTTCCGAATTCAGTTCTTACTGTCGCAAAGGGCGAGTACGGGGAGCTTACCCCCGAGATAAGGAAGATGGCTGACCAGATAAAATGGAACGTGCCCTTCCCGGAAGCGCTTCGGCTTATGGGGGAGCGAATAAAGACTCCGCTTGCAGAGCGTTCAATTTCCCTGATAAACGAGGCAAACCGTTCCGGAGGAAACGTGACAGACGTCCTTATGGCCGCAAGCAACGATGCCCGCCAGATAAAGACGCTGGAAGCCGACAGGAGGATAACAATGGGCCTTTACACGGTAGTTGTGTATGTGTCGTTCTTCGTTTTCCTTGCCGTGGTGCTCATACTCTACGGGTCGTTCATACCCGAGATAATCAAGGCATCGGCCGCAGCGCAGAAATTCGGCGGCGGCATAGGCTCAATACAGATAAGCGCGATGAAGCTGCAGGACTATAAGGTGATGTACTTCTCGGCTGGCGCGGTGCAGGCCGTTGGAAACGGCATAGTTGCGGGCACAATGGGCAATGGCACCCTTACCTCCGGCCTAAAGCACGGCTTCATAATGCTGCTCATAACGTACCTTACATTCACCTTATTCATGCCTTAATCGAAGCCGATATGTAATGGCGCCGCAGGCATTGCGGCACTACATAACGTTAATATAAAGCGCAAGTCATACTCAGGATGGTTGGGAAGATGGCGAAGGAAAAAAAGAGCATCGAGGTAGAGAAGCTGGTTGATTTCCTCAGCGGAATCTCGAGAGGAATCAAGAACGTGATAGGCGAGAATGCAGAGTATGCCATAATCCATTATGGCGCAGTTAGCTGCGGAAAGGAGATTGCCGAAATGGAGAAGCCAAAGAGCGTGGAAGAGTTTGTGGCCAAAAACGAGGGGCTTCTCATGCATTCCGAGCCTAAGATTTTTTGCAGCGGCGACGAGGTGAAAATAAAATTCGGCAAGTGCCACATCGCAGGAAAGAGCGACATTGTGTTCTATGCGGTCATCTACGGCATCCTCGAGGGCGCTTTGTCTTATATTCTCGGCGGTGTTTTCAAGGCAGCCGGCGACAAATGCGGAAATGCCGAAGATGGCGGATGCGAATTCAAATTTTCGAGGGGGTGAATGCTTGGAAGGTGTGAAAATGGAAAATGATCCGAAGCAGCCGAAGGACATAAAGAAGCTCTTTGAGGTCTGGATAAGCTCTGACATGAAATGCCAGGTTTTGGTTTTCTTCCACAACAACCCCGGCGTCGTCGAGACGCTTGAGGGTCTTGCAAAGAGGATGGGTGTCTCGGTGGAGGCGCTTGAAAAGGAGATATCGGACCACGTGACTCTCGGCCTCCTAAAGGAAAGGCAGGTCGACCACAAGAAAGTCCTCATATACAACAAGGAAAAGGAGAGCGAGATAGAGAGATTCATAATAGATGCGCTTGGCAAAAACAGTACGGTCAAAAGGTGATACATTGGCGATAAGCACCGGAATTTTGGGTCTTGACAATATGCTAAAGGGAGGATTCTCGGACGGCGACATCACGCTCGTTGCAGGAAGCCCAGGAACAGGCAAGACCACGATTGCCCTACAGTTCCTGATTGAAGGAATAAAGCACGGCGAGCCGGGCGTCATGGTGACATTTGAGTATCTCCCGCAAAGGATGTATCGGGACGCAATGAAAAAGGGATGGGACTTGAAGAAGTGGGAGAGTGAGGGGAAGCTCAAGATATTATGCACCACTCCCGACATACTCACATCCATGGATGCCAAAGGAAGGACTGTTCTTGACGAGGCGATAACCGAGATACATGCAAAGCGCGTAGTGCTTGACTCGGTCACGCACTTCGAATTCTACGGCAAGCAGCCGTCAGAACTGCGCCAGGAAGTCTCGGGGTTCATGAACCACTTGCGTCTCCACGACATAACGACGATAATAACACATGAAATCCCGGAGATAATAGGGCCTACGATGCACATCTCCAACTTCGGCCTGGAGTTCCTCGTCGACAACGTGATAATACTGCGCTACGTGGAAATAGAGTCTGAGATGAAAAAGGCCATATTCGTCCTCAAGTTCCGCGGCGGCGACCATGACCGGAAATTGCGCCACTTCGAATTGACCGGCAAAGGCGTAAGCATAGAGTCAGAATTTAAGGGCGTAGAGGGTGTGACTTCGGGATCGCCGCGCATCACTGTGACGCAGAGGGCAAGGGAACTGATATAAATGGAAAACCAGACTATTGCCACGATTTTTCAGACACTCTCCACGGCCATGTTTTTCCTGATTGCTGGAATGTTTCTCGGCAGGAAAGTGCGGCCAGAGTACAAGCGGCCCACAATTATGTTCGGAGTATGGTGGGCGATAATGGGGATAATCACGGCAAACTCCATTATCCAGAGGGCGCTTTTCGAAGAGAATATATTCGTAATGGGCATATCAATAATTTATGTGGAGTTGGTGGCGCTGTCGATTGGCATTTTCGGCCTTTTGTACTACACGCTTTTCCTGTTCACTGGCAAGGAGAAGTTAGTCATCCCTCTGGCCGTGTTCTACGTCGCAGTCGCAATCTGGCTTGTATGGATGGTGTATTCCGGCGAGCCGTATGTGGTCAAGGAATCAACCGTCATAGCAGGAAAGGAGTATGCTCCAGGAGCAATAGCATACGTCAAGCCGATACCGCAGTACATGAGCATCCTTGTGCTGTCGGCGCTGGTGCTTCCGCAGATTATAGTTTGCATTGCTCTGTACTCCCTATATTTCAAGCTCGACAAGCCCACGCAAAAATACCGCGTTTTCATGATTGCCACCGGCATTTTGGTATGGTTTGGCTCCGGCCTTGTCGCCAATGCTATTGGAATAAGCTCCAATCCGGCATGGGCATCCATAAGCAAACTCATATCGGTCTTGGCGGTTGCAATGGTCTACCTGGCATACAAGCCGCCTTACTTTGCCAAGAAGAAATACGGCTTGCTTTCGATAGACGACGAAAGGTTAAACTCGGTGAAGTCCGGAGGCGAATAATTGGGACTTTTTGGGAAGAAAAAGGAGAAACCCGAAAAGGAGCAAAAGGCAGAAACAAAAGCAATGAAACGGGAAGCATTCGCGGAACGGGCAAGAGAGCTGATATAGATGCTGTTAAGGACGATTGACGCAATACTTCTGGCGGCTATGACCTTCGCCTTCTTGTATCTTGGCTTTTCACTGATGCGGCGCAAGGTGGATCCCGGCGTGAGGCGGTACATGGTCTCGTTCTCGCTATGGTGGATACTGCTTGGAATAATCACCGGACTGATTGGAGTTGTAATCCATCTGCTGGCGTTCCTGAATTATATGTGGCCTGTGGTCTATCTTGCCTATGCATACATAGTCCTCATCATGCTGGCAATGTCTCTTTTGATTAACTATCTGGCATTCATTTATCTGGGGGAAGGGAAGGCGCTCAGAACCGAGAAGGTGATAGTGTCAATATATTACGGAGCGCTGACAGCATATCTGCTTTACATCACTTATATAAGGAATCCTTATCCCGCCTTCAGCGGCTTTGCCGGAATTGCCATCAAATACGAAATCCCGCTTGATTCTCTTTTCCCGGCGGCTACGCTGGTGACGACGTCGCTTGTATATATTCCCCAGTTCATAGTGCTTGGCCTGCTGTTCAAACTGCGCTCCAAGCTCGAAGATGCCACCAGCAAATACCGCATAACGCTGGTCGCAGTCAGCATCACAATCTGGTTTGTATATGGGTTCATAATAAGCGCGGCGGAAATTACCGGAAGCGCCCCCATCCACTTCTTTGGCAGGCTCGTAGCGCTGGTGGCGGCGCTCATAGTATTGACTGCGTACTTCCCGCCGAAATTTATCCAGAAAAGGTGCGGCGTAAAATCGCTGGGTGAGGCATAATGGGCTGGTTCGGCAAGAAGAAGGAGAAAAAGAAGGGCAAGGAAGAGGCGGAAAATGCCGAAATGAATGTTGGCACCACGCTGGCGGAAAGGGCGAGAGAGTTGATATGACGGATTACACTGGTATGCTGATAAATGGCGCGGTTACGCTATTTGCCGGAGCGTGCTATCTCTACGTTTCCATGGCGGTTTACGGCAAGAAGGTGAAGAAGGAGGGAAAAGGGATGCCGACGGTTTACTTCTTCTCTATTTCAGGCGCATACCTTCTGGTCGCAGGCTTCAGGCAGCTGGCGGCATACGCCGGGAACGTTTCTTATGACAAGGCGTTATATTATATCCTTGCCGCTCCAGCGGCGTACATAGTAATTCCACTCGTGTTCCTCGCTTCCTACGTCCTTTGGGGAAAAAGAAACGCATCCTATGGAATATCCGCCTTTTTTGCTTTAGCCGCGTCAATCGGTCTGCTCTTCCTTTATCTCGAAGGAATATCGAATCGGTATTTGGATTACTGGGGAAGCGACTGGAAGATAAACAGCGTAGTTACCAGAGTTTTGCTCCTTGCGGCAGGCATGGTTCCAGCCGTCACCGCCTCCTCCTTGCTGATTTATCTCGGCTGGAAAACAAGGCGCGAGGACGGAAACGATGGAAAAAGAATCCTTTTAGTTGGCATTTCGGCTTTGATATTCTACGTCTGTTTCATACTGGATGCATTTGGGCTTGGGGGAATCTCATTCATAGCCGTTAGGATAATAACCGCTGAGGCGGCGCTTATAGGATACGTTGCATATTTTCCGC
>JAQUQK010000057.1:0-4862 GCA_028716125.1 Thermoplasmatota archaeon
GAAATGCGCATCCGGCAATGGTACAAGAATGCGATAGTTTTCATTGCGTTGATATTTTCAGGCAACGCCCTAAATTACGACATGTACCCCCAGATTTTTCTCGCTTTCGGTGCATTCTGCCTCGTTTCAAGCGCAACCTACATAATAAACGACATAATCGACAGGAAAAAAGACCTTAAGCACCCTTCGAAGAGAAACAGGCCGATAGCATCAGGGAGGATAGGAGTCATTCCGGCGGCGGCGATTGCGATTTTTCTTTATTCGCTCGGCATAATTCCGGCGGTTTTGTTTTTGAGCATCGCAACTGCATGGATGCTTGTTGCATATGTCGCAACGTCGTTGCTTTATGATTTCTATTTCAGGAACATTCCGATAGTGGATGTGGTCGTGATTTCATTTGGCTTCGTTTACCGCGCGCTCGCGGGAGCGACGGCCATAAGCGTAAAAGCATCGCCGTGGCTTGTCATGGTCACATTCCTTCTGGCGCTTTTCCTTGCCATCGCAAAGAGGCGCCATGAATTATCCTTGCTGAAAGAAGACGCGGCAAAGCATCGAATGATACTTGGAACGTATTCAGTCCAGCTTCTTGACAGCATGCTTCTTGTCACATCCGCCTCGGTGATAATGTCCTATGCGATATACACGTCGCTGTCTGCATATCCATACATGATGATTACAAATGCATTCGTCTTCGTGGGCGTTTTCAGGTATTTCCAGATGACATACGTCAACAAGTTCATCGGAGAGGCCGAGATGATCTTCAAGGATCGGCTGATGCTTGCCGACATTGCGCTATGGGCCGTCTCTACGGTGTCGATAATCGCCGGGTTGCCAGAAAAGATCGCGGCTGCGCTTGGCGCATAGTCCAGAAACGGCAAAAGCCCTCAAATTTTTAAGCCCAAACTCAATGCCAATGCGCGTTAGGGGATTTGATGATTGTAAAACTATTCACCAAGCCGAACTGCCAGAAATGCTTCCCGGCAAAGAACCTCTGCACCTCGCTTGAGGCCGACGGATTTGCAGTGAAGCGCTATGACCTCGACAGCGTTGACGGCATGGCCGAAGGCGCACTTTACGAAGTCCAGCTTACCCCGAGTGTAGTGGTCGTGGACGACAAGGACGACGAAGTAAAGTCATGGCGAGGCGCACCTCCAAAGAAGGAAGAGATACTCGAAATTCTGAAGAAGTAATCTTCTATTTTTTCTGCATCGCGTTTTCAACGCACAGGTTGATTGCCATTTCCGCTATGTCAGAGCCGTATTCCGCGATACGTTTCAGCGCGTGCGTTATGACTTCTATTTCCATTACCGACTTAGCGCTCTTGTGCGAGCTTAGCACTTCCTTCATTATCTCGGACTCGAATTTTGCCACGTCAGGAACGCGGGATATGGCCTCCTTCGCCATTTTCACGTCGAGCTTCTCGAGCGCCTCCATCGATTTTTCATATACGTCGTTTGACATTTTTGAGAGTTTGGCTATTTTTTCATAGGTCTGCGGCGCAAGCGGATCCGAGAAACCAGTGATAGATTGGGCTATGCGCACCACGTGGTCCGCGACCCTTTCGACGCTTTTTACGACGAGTCTGTATCCAAGGCAATCCGTGGGGCGCTTCAGCTCCATTTCCTCAAGCAGGCTGCGGTTGTTCACCGCCATTTTCAGCTGGCGGACTATGTAGAAATAGAAGCGGTCAATCTCATCGTCGCGCGCCATTATTTCAGAAGCGAAAGTCTTGTCTACGCTCTTTAGGGCAAGCACCGCGTCCTTTTGCATCGCGGACGTTATTATGCTCATTCTTGCAAGCGCCTTTTTCACGGGCAACTCGGTTGAATACAGAAGGCACTGTGCGGTAAGCCCCTCGCCGAACTCGTCCACTATTTCGACGCCGATAAGCTTCCTGCGAAGCGCTTCCTTGAGATGATGCTTGTAGCGCGCGGCCTGCTGGCGGAAGAATATCTTAATGTGCTTGTAGCCTGCAAGATAGCGCGCTATGAACTCGCGAACGCCGTCGTCCGGGTCGTCGCCCGGAAGCATCTCGAACGAGGACTCGGCAAGATCAGAAGCAGATGCGCCAGAAACGTTCTGCGGCATCACCGAGAGGGAGCCGTCCGGCTGGGGCGATACCATAAGAAGGTCGCCCTGCTTTAGCCCTATTTCGTTAACCCAGTCCTTTGGAAGCGAAACTATGTACGTAGCGCCCCCGGTAAGCTGGACTCGGCGCATCTCCCCTAATTTCTGCTCTCTCGCCATATTATCAGATGTAGATATATATTCTAAATAAATAACTTACTAATATTGAGGTTATAATGGAAACTTATATATCTAAGAAAGCGAATGCAGACATGGAAGAGAGAAATGAACGCAGAATGGAAAGACAGGGAAGAAATGGAAAAAGCATCGAACATGATGGAGGAATTTGAATGGAAATAAGCAAGGCATTGGTAATAGGAATACAGGCAATGATTTTGGTGGCGGGATTTGCAGGGTGCATAGGGGGCGAGACCAGCCAAGAGCCTGTTACGCTGAAAGTCTCCGGATCAACGACGGTTTTGCCAATCGTGCAGAAATCGTCCGAAATATATATGGACATGAAGGAGCATGACTACATTGACATACAGGTAAGCGCAGGCGGCTCTGGCGTTGGCATAAGCGACATCGGACAGATGAAAGTTGACATCGGAATGTCATCGCGCGACGTCAAGTCCTCGGAAATGGCGCAGTATCCCAACATTACAAAGACCGTGATCGCCAAGGATTGCATAGCAGTCATAGTTAACAAGAACGTCGGAGTTTCCGCACTCACGGTCGAACAGATTCGCGGAATATACAACGGAACTTTCACAAACTGGAATCAGGTCGGCGGAAGCGATGCGACAATCGTTATCTATGGGCGCGACAGCACCTCCGGAACTTATGAATATTTCAAGGAGCACGTAATGCTCAAGAAGAACTTCACAACCGGAGTTCTTGAGAAGAACAGCAATGGCGGAGTCAAGTCGGCGGTTCAGGAAACACCAAATTCAATCGGCTACGTGTCGCTTGGTTACATCGATAGCACGGTAAAGGCGCTCAAGATAAAGACGGGAACCACCGAAGTCGAGGCGACGAAGGCAAACGTCCTTGCCGGAACGTATCCGATATCCAGGGACCTGTATCTCCTGACCAATGGCGCCCCAACCGGTGAGGCAAAGGCATTCATTGACTTCCTGCTGTCCGCAGACGGGCAGGCAATAGTTGAGGAAGAGGGATTCGTTCCGATAAACGGCTAATCTGAAAAGACGTGATGACTTGAATGCGGCAAAATCCAAACCAAATATAAAGGAAAAATCCATTGGCGCATCTCTTTTTGCCGCGGCATCGCTTTCGGTAGTTGCCATATGCCTTATTTTCTATTTCCTTTTCTCTAACGGAATGCCGATTTTCGGCAAGATCGGACTCTCAGAATTTCTTTTCGGCAAGCAATGGAATCCAACAGGCGAGCCGCCTGCATACGAAATTCTTCCGATGATATTCGGCTCATTGCTTGTGACATTTGGCGCAATGCTAATCGCCGTCCCGCTTGGAATCGGATGCGCGGCGTTCCTCTCGGAAGTTGCGCCAAAGAATATTGCCGCTTGGCTCAAGCCCGTGATTGAACTTCTGGCAGGCATTCCTTCGGTGGTCTATGGCTTTTTCGGCCTCATGCTTCTTGTTTCATTCATCCGGGTTAATTTTGCAATTCCGTCTGGCGAGACGATGCTTGCAGGATCGCTCCTTCTGGCAATAATGGCTTTGCCCACCATAATCAGCGTTTCGCAGGATGCGATTTCTGCGGTCCCTCCTGAATACCGCGAAGGCTCGCTTGCGCTCGGCTCGACGCGCTGGCAGACAATTACAAAAGTGACAATTCCGGCGGCCTCATCCGGAATAACTGCCGCAGTGATTCTGGGAATCGGCAGGGCGATTGGGGAAACAATGGCGGTGATGATGGTGACTGGAAACACTGCAATAATTCCGGAGCCGTTCTACAACATGCTTTCGCCGGTGAGAACGCTCACTGGAACGCTCGCAATCGAAATGGGCGAAGTGGCGATGAAAAGCGACCACTACTATGCGCTTTTCGGAATGGCGATAATATTATTCTTCATAGTCCTCGTGCTTTCAATCTCGGCGCACACGATAAAATACATGGGAGAGCGCAAGGGCAGAAAGCACCCCGCGTTTAGATATGTTAAATATTCAGTCTACGGACTTATTGCGCTTCTTGCGCTCCTGTTCCTTTCGTCCGCAATCGGCTGGATTTGGGCGCTTGCGATTTTCGGCGCGGGCTTTGCATACGTCGCATTCGGGCCATGGATTGGAAGGAAGATAAAGGAAAATGCGGCATTTGCGGGCCTTGCAATTGGAATGGCATTTGTTGTGTTCGTTCTTGGAATAATCCTGTGGTTCATCATTTCAAAAGGTGCCGGTGCAATCACATGGGACTTCCTGACAAAGTCGCCGCGCAATCTTGGGCGCTCGGGCGGAATATTCCCGGCAATCGTGGGAACGCTTTACCTAGTTGCTGGGGCGATTGCAATCGCTTTCCCGATAGGCGTTGGGGCTGCAATTTACCTGACGGAATATTTGCGGGAGGGAGCACTTTCCAAAATCCTGCGCACCGCCGCTGACACGCTCAATGGAATACCGTCCATTGTCTTCGGATTGTTCGGATATGCTTTCCTTGTTTTGTTCCTTGGTTTTGGCGTTTCAATGCTTGCAGGTCAGATAACGCTGGCGCTTATGATTCTCCCGACAATAGTCCGCACGACAGAGGAAGCGATAAAGTCGGTTCCGCAGTCATACCGCGAAGGCTCATACGGCCTTGGCGCGACAAGATGGCAGAC
>JAQUQK010000057.1:4962-9892 GCA_028716125.1 Thermoplasmatota archaeon
GGCGTGCGCACCGAAGGCGAAATCCAATTCGAGGGAAAGAATTTGCTTGGCGAAAACATCGACCTTGTGGAACTGCGCAAGCGCATAGGAATGGTTTTCCAAAAGCCCAACCCGTTCCCAATGTCAATCTACGACAACGTGGCATACGGCCCGCGCGTCCACGGGATTTCCGACAAAAAGAAACTGGATGAAATCGTTGAAAGAAGCCTGCGCCACTCGGCGCTCTGGGACGAAGTGAAAGACCGACTTGACGAAAGCGCACTTGCCCTTTCAGGCGGCCAGCAGCAGCGTCTCTGCATAGCGCGATGCCTTGCGGTTGACCCCGAAATAATCCTTATGGATGAACCTTGTTCAGCGCTCGACCCGATTGCAACATCAAAAATAGAGGACTTAATGGCAGAACTCAAAAAGGAATACACAATCATCATAGTGACGCACAACATGCAGCAGGCCGCAAGAGTATCGGATTTCACAGCATTCCTGTACATGGGAAAACTTATCGAAACCGGCATGACAATGGAAATGTTCGAGAACCCGAAGAACAAGGAAACTGAGAACTATTTGACGGGCAGAATGGGCTGAGCGAAAGCCAAACGATTAGATATATAGATAATAGCATAGGACTGAGCGAGGATTGCAGCGAAGTAGGTGATAAAATGGTAAAGGAAGAATTCCAGAGGGAACTTAGGGAATTGCGCGAATTCGTAGCTTCAAAGAGTCTTGAGACAATAGAACTCCTGCCGAAGGCGATGAAGTCGCTTGTTAGCCGCGATTTGGCCATGGCAAACAACGTCATAAAAATCCACGACGAACTCGACAAGTTTGAGGACGAAGTCGAATCCAGATGCGTGCGCCTGCTTGCGCTCCATCAGCCGATGGCTTCAGACTTGCGCTTCATAGCAGGATGCCTGAAGATTTCTACGGACATAGACAGAATCGGGCACTATGCAGTAAATATTGCGGAAGTGACGCAGGCGACATCCGACACGCCGCACTTCAAGCCGCTTGTCATACTTCCGCACATGGGCGAACTTGCAACGGAAATGTGCCGCGACGCGATGAAAGCATTTCTAGAAGGCGATGTGGAACTTGCAAAAGGTCTTTCAAGGCGCGACGACGACGTTGACACGCTGGAAGAGGACATTTTGCGTGAACTCCTGACTTATATGATGGAGGACGTGAAAAAATTGAAGCAGAGCACTTTCTACATCATGGTGGCGCGATACCTGGAAAGGGTCGGCGACCACGCCTGCAAGATAGGAGAGAAGGCCGTATATGTTAAAACAGGCGAGCGCATCCAGATAAAGTAGGCGGGACAAAGTCTTTATCTTGCTATTTTACTATCATTATGGCAGGTGGAAACATGTCAAAAATCGAAAAATCATCAGGAAATAAAATAAAGTTATTCGCGGCTGCGGTTTTCATTATGATGGCGATTGGCGCATTCTCTTTTCCGGCGTATGCGCAGTCGGCCGACGACCCGGGAATCGCTCCGGCAGTCACAAAAGCAATCATCGAGGCAAAGGGGCTTGCCAAGATCCACGACATACAGTATCCACTTGCAACGCTTCCTGAGATAGTCGAGGACGGCTCGCTTTTTACGATTGAGCTTTCAAGCAACCCCGGCACGGCCAAATGGATTGTGATAAAGATGTCCCCGACATTCTCTGAATTTAAATCTGAAAATTCTTTCGTAACGGAAGCGCTTTACGTTTCCGGCCCCGCGCCAAGCAAATTCTGGGTTGGCGAATGCGAAAAGCAGGTTTACACCATAACAGCGCAAATGTCAACGTTCGAAGAAGAGCCCAAGCTTGCCGAATGCATGTACGATATTGAAGTTTCATGGGGCAAGGGAAGCGACAGCCAGCCGCACGCCATCAAGATAGTGGACGAAATAAAGAGCAATTACACCTACGCAGTCATAATGGATTTCCATACTGGCGACCCGCGCCTGATGGCAAACGAAATGTCTCCAGAAGGATTCCAGAAGAACTGGGGCGAATACTGGTCGCTCGGTTTGCAAAACCAGCTAATAAAGGAAATAAATGCAATAAATCCTGAATTCGTGCTTTTAGGCGGCGACAATGTTTTCGGCCAGATGATGCCAGAGGAATACGGGTCAAGCGCATCTGTTCCATATGAGGCAGGAAACGGACAAAATTACACAATGGGCGACGAGTACAACACGGTTTACAACTTGATGCTGAAATGCGAAGTTCCGGCATTCTTTGCGCTTGGAAACCACGATGGATATATTCAGGGGGCAGACGACGGCTACGAGTACTGGAAGGCGATGATTGGCCCGATGTATTATTCGTTTGATTACGGAACCACGCACTTTGTCAGCCTTAACACATATGACTGGAACCAGCTTGACAGGCAGGGCATCTCCCTCGGAGTCACCGCATGGGGCGGGCAGGTGCGAGAGCAGGAGATGGAATGGCTCAAGTGTGACCTCGCATCGAACACGGCAAACGACATCGTTATTCTTGCTCATCATACGCCAAGCTGGCCTATGGAATACGGCTATGGCAAGAACTACACAGAAGGCATTCCGGTTGTAGAGCAGATGGACCGCATTTTCGAGAGCTATGCGATATATGGCGACGAAAAATGGACCGGAGAAGGGCATGACGAACTGCTCGGCCTTTGCCAGAAATATAACGTTTCCGCGTTCTACGCCGGCCACGTCCACTGGGACGAGGTAAACATAACGAACTGGGGAAGCCACGAAACTAAGTTCATAGTGACGACAGCAGTTTCAAGCAACAGCAACCAGTATCTCGGGTATCGGCTGATAGATGTCAAGAGCGGTGCAATGGCAAATTACGGATACGACCTCTCTGCAGATGAAAGGCAGCAGTACTTCGGCGACCCAAATGCGCATGTCGGAGAGCAGACATACTCCGTACCAATCTGCAAGCTGAACGTCTCGATAGAAGAGCAGGGAAGCCCGGGAAGAAGCTCAGTAGCCACAATACAAAACGACCTAAATTGCGCATTTGAAGGCGTAAAAGTCAGGCTGAAGATAGTCGCGAATACCAATACAAAGAATCATCTGGCAGTTGGCGGGGATTTAAAAGGCAGCATTTCAAACATATTCGAGGGCCCTAGCGGCTTGGAGGCAGAAGTCCTTGCCGACGTTTCGGCGCATTCAAAAGGCACGGTTTATCTCATCGACGAATCAATCAATGGCAAGGCAGGAGAAAATGCGATCATTCCGGGATTTGAGATGCTTTTTGCGGGACTTGCGCTTGCATTCACGGCATTTCTTGCGAAGAAGCGCTGAAAACCTTTTTATTCTTATATTCCACTTCCATATTGTACGGAAAGAGCTATTTATACAAAACGAATTCCGTAGGGTGGTAATCTGATGAACAAAGTTGCAATTTCAATTGCATTCGGCCTTTTGTTCCTGGCATCCGGCTTTGCGGGCTGCACTGGGATAGAGAGCGTAGACAAGGCAATCGAATCCATAGGCAAGTCAGTGGGAATCATAAAAGACAATAGCGTTGAAACTGGAGACGGCTTTTTCATCGGCTGCGACAACGCGAGCATTTACTACCAGTCCTGGACCGTTGAAAACCCGGTGGCGGTAATGTTCCTGGTTCACGGATACGGCGAGCACTCAGGCAGATACGATTACGTCGCAAGGCACTTCTGCGCGGAAAACATAAGCTGCTATGCGCTGGACCACAGGGGCCATGGCAGGTCCACAGGCCTTAGGTGCAACGTCGAGGATTACAACTACTGGATCGAGGATCTTGAAACGTTCGTCAAGCTTGTGAAGGGCATCGAAGGCCCGGACAAGAAATACTTCATGCTGGGCCACAGCATGGGCGGAGGAATTACGGTTGTTTACAGCGAAATGTACGCATCCGAAATTGACGCATTCATTTATTCGGCGCCAGCGCTTGGGGTCGGAGGAGCGCCAATGGCCGCGTTCCAGGCAGCGGCGGCGCTAGCACCAGTAATCCAGGCAGCCTCGCCTGCCGCATCGGATTACGCAACTCCATATCAGCTCTGCCAGCCTTCGGACCTCAACCACGACCCGGAAAACACGAAGGCATACGCCGAAGACCCCCTTGTCTATCACGGTGGCCTAAAGGTGCAGATGGCCGCGCAGTTTGGAAGGATGTTCTCGTACGGATGCAACAACGTCGGTAACGTTTCGAAGCCATGCCTCTTCATACAGGGAAGCGCCGATGTGCTGGTCAACCCGAACGCCACCGAGGAATTCTACAACAACGTCAGCATCTCAGACAAGAAGTTCATACTTTATGACGGATTCTACCACGAAACGCTGAACGAGCCGGTTTGGTTTGGAAACGGCGGAAAGGACCGCGTCCTCGCCGACATAGACGCATGGCTCCTGCCGCGCATCTGATTCTTTGCACTTTTTTCCAAGCCTTTCATCATTTCATACTGGAATTATTAAATAGCCGGCTCTGATTTACAATCGTTCAAGCCAGACCGGTTGAGGCAAAAGGTGTTTTAATGCCAGGAAAATACATAATGTCCATAGACCAAGGCACTACAAGCTCAAGGGCCATAATTTTTAACGCAGACGGAAAGATTTGCGGAGTGGCACAGCGCGAGTTCAAGCAGATTTACCCGCAGCCAGGTTGGGTCGAGCACAACCCGATGGAAATCTGGGACACAACCCTCTGGGCGATGAAGAACGCGATGACGAACGCAGGCATTGTAAATCCGAAGGATATAGCAGCCATAGGAATCACAAACCAGCGCGAAACAACCGTCGTATGGGACAAGGAAACCGGCAAGCCGCTTTACAATGCCATTGTCTGGCAGTGCAGGCGGACGGCGCCAATTTGCGACGGGCTGAAGAAGGAAGGGTACTGCGATGAAATTCGCGAAAAGACGGGGCTCGTCGTAGACGCATATTTCTCAGGCACAAAGATAAAATGGA
>JAQUQK010000058.1 GCA_028716125.1 Thermoplasmatota archaeon
CAGATGTAGCGTTTTTACACGGCCTGGACCCTAAGCCGCCATTCAAGAATTAATCTCGGCGGTCCGCAATTGGTACAACTTGCTATTCGTTAGCCTCAAAAATCCAATTCTTAATGCCAGCCATTCAGATTTGTAATTGTTAAACAGCTTCCAATTTTTTTCCACTCAGAGCGTCGACTTTTCCAGTCCATTAAGGATGCGCATGCCATAAAGTCAATATGCTGGCAATTATTACTGGAAAATTTTTCAGGCTGTTTGACAGCTGCTTACCTTCAGTGCCCGGCTGTTGTGCGTGAAGATGAACCTGTTTTCACTTCGGTCGTGATAATGTCAATTGCGCCGACTATCGTCATCATACGAAACCTGATCTCCTGCGGAAGCTTCACCTTGATCGAAGAGCTCATGCTGCTTGTTGTTTAGGAACGTGCATGATATAAGATCACCCAGTTGAAGACAGGGGATGAACAACGTAAATCCCAGCATTTTGTGGCTCCGATTGTCGGGGTTACGCTATTGCTCCATCCCAACCTACAAAATGTATTGGTGTTTGAAATGGCAAAGTTATTTCATGTACGTTCCTTTATTTGATGCCCGCAATAGGTCTTTGCTGTGTTTGCCTGCAACTGCTTGACGCGAGGAGTTGCCTGATGCGACGGAAACTGAAACATACCATCGCCTCCGCGTGGATATTAGGCATCATTTTTATCCTCCTCGGAATTCCCGCTTTTGCCGAATCGCCAAGGGTCGAGGAGGTATTGCGCGTTTTGGGAATGGATAAGGGTCAGATTGCCGAACTAGCGCAGGGCCAGCCTGTCGCTTATGCCTTGAGAGAAGGCAGCGCCGACGAGCTTGCCGTGGGCTTAGTTTGGTATCTTCCGGTTTCTTTGGACAAGGTGACAGGACAATTGCGACTGGAGGATACTGATCCACTAGACGTTGATGTTACAGCCCACGGGATATTAACGGAGCATAGCGGGGCAAGTTCCTTGGCACATGTCGTTCTGTCCAAGGAAGAAGCTCAAGCTTTATTAGATGCCGAGCCTGGGGACGAATTCAACTTGTCCGCCCATGAGATCGACAAACTCAAAGCCTTCAAGGAGACGCTCAAACGGACGCCGCAAAGGGCCATCGAAGACGCAGCAGGGGAGCACTTCCGGGAGATTCTGTTACAGCGTTATAAAGCCTATCGGCGTGGAGGAACGAATGCGATAGCACCTTATGCGCGCAAGGAGAGCACGGATTCCAAGCCTTCCTTGGAATTGCGCCAGGCGGCAAACGCAAGCGCTATTCTGTCGCATTACTTTCCAGCCTTGCACAAGGTTTGGCTAGACTATCCGAAAGCTTTGCCGCCGGGGGTCAGCGAGGTGTTCCCCTGGGTGGAAAAAAACGTGGAAGGCCGACCGGCGGCTATTCTCAGACACCGCATCAATATAAATTGGAACGGCGGCGTCTTGGTGTTGACACGGGAGATCTATGCGCTGCATTCCTACAATTCCAGCCAATGGATAACCGGCAGCCTGCCCTATCGCGGCGGTACGGTGGTCTTTCAGCAGGTGCGCAGCTTCACTGACCAAGTAGCAGGAGTAGCCAGCGATGTCAAGCATATCGTGGGTAGGGAGTTGCTGAAAGACAAAATGCTCAAGTCTTTTGATCGCCTTTGCAATGTCTTGGGTCAATGTAATTAATTAACTGACAGGGTAGTTACAAGCCACTAGCCCGTCAAAGGTTTAAATATTTCATATTTTCAAGTGCTTGCGTCAATAGTTACTGGGGCGTCGGGCCAACTTCTCCATACTCCTGCTGAAACTCGTCGAATTCCTTTTTCCAGGACGCTTTTCTGTAGCCCCAATTGCCCTCGGCCAACAGCCTCTTCCCCAGCGCAAACTCGGCTTTCACTTGGACCAGGGTGGCTTCGTCGCCCTCCCCCCAAAGTGCCTGTGCATAAAACAGGTGGTTAAGCGGATGCATTGGATGCTCCTTGACCGCCTTTGCAAGCAGTTCCAGCGCTTTGTCACGGTCGCCAATGCCATTGGGCCAAGCCGGGGCTTTAAGATAAAGCATCCCCAAAACGCGTAGCGGCCCGCCGTCGTCGATGTCAGGACTCAAGGCCAGCGCACGTTTCATTTCGTGCTCCAGCCGACCTAGGTTTTCCATGGCCAGCGTGATGTGTTCGCGAACTGCCAGACCAAGGTTTGTCGCCAAGTAGTAATGCACAGCCCCGTCACCGTCGCCTCCTTGTACCAGGGCATCTTCGGCAAAATCCACGCCCTCGGCGGCCAGCTTCTCGCGTTTTTCCTGGTTGGCTTCTCGTTCGGCTAGGTGAAGACATACCCGGCTGCCTAGCGAGGTCCGGCGTACCGCCGGATCTTGGGTGTCGCGTAGGATAGTTAGCGCACAAGCCAAAGTATGGGTGTCACTCAAGGGGCCGAGTTGGCTTTGTTTGGCGGCCAGCATAGCGGCGGTCTGCTTGGGGCAGTCGGAGAGTCGGTCGAACTGGACATAGTCGCGCTGGAGCCCAGCGCAGCTCACCAGGAATACCAGCATCGAAATGGTCGGAAAAAGTCGTAGTTTTTGCAAGGTCTTATTTCCCCTCAGTCCACAATTTGACCATGGGCTCGAACACAGCTGCGTTCGCGGTGGCGAAGGCTTCCACCCCGAACAGTTCGCATAGTTTTTTGCCTTCGGTGTCGGTACACATCACCTCCAGCGCCTTGCCGAAGCGGGCGCGTTCTTCCGCAGTCGTGGTGGCGCTATTGGCTACCACTCCCATCAATGGGATTTCCTCGGACGTGAAAATAGCTTCAAGAGGCGTCTTCATTGGAAGCGAAGCAAGTCCGCCGAATTGCTGCTCGTTCAAAATAATGGCGTCCAGTTCTCCTTTATCCAACGCACGCAACGCACGGATGGCCTGATTGGACGATTTCAGGACAAAGAAAGTGGCGGGATCGTATTTCCCGGCAAACACAATCTTGCCGACGAAGGCGGGTTCTTCCAACACCGTGCCGCCCATGGTTTTACCTTTCAGCTCATCCAGGCCCTTGTACTTGTCCTTCTGGACCATGACCCGGTAACGCTCGCTGGTGCGGCCTTTGATCCTGGGCTGGACCACCGGCACCAGGTTGTGACTGGTGCGCAGTTCCAAATAGAGGCCCAAGGAGGTGATAGCGAACTTGGGATTTTTTTCGGCCATCTGTTTCCTGCATTCATCCGATTTGGCGGTGAACAAGCTGTTGAAGCTGTTCTGCTGCCACTGGCCGACGCGCTCAATCACTCGCAGCATGGAACTCATCGCCCCATTGGCGTCCTTGGCATTGACGGAACCGCCTGGGTAACACACCAGGATCATTTCGGGATTGGGAGCGGCTTTTACGTTGAAGGAGGCCAACAGGCTGGCAATAAGAATGAGGTACGCTTTTCGCATTATGGTTTTCTCTTGTAATCAAGTAACTGTCCAATGGCCGGGGCCACGATGAGGGTTGCGGTCAGGCAGCACACCAGTCCGAGGGTGATGCTCATTCCTAGGGAAGACAGGCCGCGATAGCTGGCCAAGGTGATGGCGCCCAAGCCGGCCAATTCAGTACCCGCGGCCAGCACGATCACTTTGCCGGCGTCCAGACTAACTTGCAAGGGGGAGCGGCCCTTCAATTCACCCCAGCGATAACTGAACCATACACCGTAATCCACGGCCAACGCAATCACCAAGGGCAAGGCGACGATATTGGCGAAATTATAGCGAATGCCGCCGAAGGCCATCAGCCCCAGCATCCAGCCGCCGCCGATCAGCAAAGGCAGCACCGCTAGCGCGAAGCCGCGCACACTGCGCGTTACCGCCATAACCCAGAGCAGGCAAAGCACCAGGGCCAACTGTGTGCCGCGAGTGAAACCTTCTACCACGGCCTTGGAAAACACCTGGTGCGTGGTCGGGAAGCCGGTCGCTTCCGGCGAAACGCTATACACATCTTTTATCAATGCGTCGAGGTTATCGGGATCATACACGCTTTTTGCCGGGAAGGCATAGACCGCGATGCTGCCGTCAGCGCCAAAGAAGCGGTCGCGCAGAGTGGGCGGTAACTGCTCAGGATTGAGGGGCTGGGCCTGCCGCCAAGCGTCGATGACGTTGAGTCCGGCATCCGCCCCTGATAGCAAGGCACGCAAGAAGCTTTCGCTGCGCACCCGGCCCTGTTCATCGTCTGCGGCGAATTTGGCCGAAATGCCTGAAAGCTGCTCACGTACTTTTTCCAAACTCTCGACCAGTTTGGAATGTCCGGCGGAAAATGCCTGTTCCTGGGCTTCGTCGATGATGGCGGTGCTGTTTTCCAGCAGTGTTCGCAGCAACTCGAATGATTTTGTTGTCAAGCCCGCACGAGAGAGTTTGGCGACCTGCTTGGCATAGTCAGTTCTAGCGAACGACTCCCCGATGCTTACAGCTTCGTGGAGGCGTCCGTCAGCGTCTACTGGAAACAGATTGGTCAGCGACTGTACTTGGGCAATTGTCTTGAGTTTGCCCGCCTCATTGGTAATCCGCCGTGCCTCGGCCATGTCCTTGGCGGTAAAAATAATGACTTCAGCCTGGTAGTCGCTCTCCGCCACCATGCGGCGTTGATAATAGGCTGCCTGAGAATCTTTGGGCAACATGGCCAACAGGTCGTAGTCGAAGGGGATAGCAAACCCCTTCACCCCACCGAAAACAGCGCAACCTATGGCTAGTATAACGAGGACCACTGCAACGGGCTTGGGGAAGGTACCATTGTATTTTCCTGATTCTGCGGGAACTAGCGGCGTGCTTGATGAGGGAAGATCTTTCAGCTTGGGCGGCAGCAAGGCGTAAAGCGCGGGCTGGACCATCCAGGTGCAGATCAGGATCATCAGCACGCCTTTGGCCGCCACAATGCCCAGTTCGGCGAAACCGGGGAAATCGACTGTGGCCAAGGCGCTGAAAATGAGCAGCGAGGCACCGCCCGCCGTCAGCACCGCTATAAAGGATGAGCCAATGCCGGCTCCGATAGCTTCTGCCAAGGGTTTGCCTGCACGCCGCTCCTCGGCGATGCGCGAGGCGGTAAAGATGCCGTAGTCGGCGCCCAGGCCGAACAGGATGGCTATAAAGGCGGCGGTGATGATGGTCAGGTGGCCGACAGTGACCAGGGCTAGGCCCAAACTCCACAGCACTCCAACCCCCATAGGTATGAAAATCAACACGGCCCAGCGCACGCTGCGCACCACCAGCAGGATCAACGCTGAGATCAGGCCGGCCGAGGTAAATATCACCAAGGTAATATCCTTGCGGATATTGACGTATTCCTCATACTCGATGGCCGGCAACCCGGTCAGGCCCACAGTGGGAGCTGTGTGTCCTGCTGCTTTGGCTTGTCCGGCTAAGGCCGCCGACACCTGCTTGACCTTGTCTACGAAGGGGCTAAGGTTCTCGAAGTCCCCGGAAGGGTTTTTCGAGTGGACGAACAAAAACAGCATCTTACCGTCATGCGAGGAAAAATAGCCGTCGGCCATGGCGCTTGCCCCATTGCTAGCCAGCAGACGGTTCCAGTCCAAGCTGGTTGGCGCTGTTTCGGCGGACAGCCAGCGCTGCCACTCTTCCAGGAAAAACGCCGCCAGATTCAGGCCGACTTCAGCGGTTTGCAGGTCGGCGTCCATCCCGCCCAGCGGTGGGTGGTCTTTGCTCCAATTCAACGCTTTGCGGAGGTTTTCTTCCATACCACCGCCCAGAATGGGTTGTTTCGCCATCGCAGCAAGTTTGTCCAGACCCTCGGCTGGCATCAACAGGTAGGAATGGTCCAGGAAAAATGCCATGTCGAGACGGGATGTCGCCCGGGCGATCTCGGGTTCTGCCCGGAGCTTGGCGGCCAGATCGTCGGCAAAAGACTCCAAATTGTTGCGGGGGGCGCCCTCCATGACCACCATTAGGTCCGAGGCCGCACCGTAGTTTTTCAAGAAATCGCTAAAGCGCTGCGCCACTGCCGTGTTCTGGGGAAGCAGCGCCTGTCGCGAGGTGTGAATAGGGAGCTGTGCTGTTGCCCAACCGGCCAGAATCGATAGCGCCAGAGTCACTCCCAAGACTCGCCAAGGGTTTCTGGCAAAGTATTCGGCAAGCTTGGCGGCGCGTTCGGTTATTTTCATCGGCGGCGGGGGCTGTTAATCAATATATGGGAGCAGCCGAAGCAATCTCTTCCCTGTCCACATATTCTTCCCACTTGCGAGCGGTAAGGCGCTGGAACATTGGCACCACGGGATTGAGCTCGATAGGCGGAGCATCCCAGCAGGTTTCATAGGCTAACATCTCTGCCTCCAGGGCGACACCGTCTTCTTCGAGTATGGGTTTGAATACAAGGGGTTTGGCGATATTCAGCACCATTTGGGTCAGCCACTTCGGGGTTTTCAGTGAAATCAGTGGAATCTTTAATGCATCGAAATAAAACAAGAAAAATACCCGCGTATTCCGCTCGTCGATGGGAAGTATAAATGACCAGTTCTTGATACTGTCGCCAGTGTTGGTCCATTGGTAGGGATATTCGTAACAAAGTTCGATGGAACGGGTATTGACCCGGTTGCGGTCAACGAAAATCCCGGAAATCCGGCCCCCGGCCATATAGGTGTCGTAAGTCAGGTAAACTTTATCGTCATCAGCCTCGTGGTGAGTCAGTTTGGCATCGATGAAGGGTTGGTACTTGCGGTGCAGGAAAGCATGGGAGAAGTCGCAGATATTCTCGATAACCATGGCATGGTGAGCGCGCCAAGTGTAATCCAAGGCAAAGTTCGCCCAAGAGTTATCCCCGGCGAGTTCGGGAATTTCCGGTATCGTGCGCTCGCCGGCTTGTTCCGGATCGCCGGGAAAAAGCCAGATCAGACCATAGCGAACTTGCACGGGATAAGTTTGTAGTTGTCTTTTGATGAGCGGTTTGCCAAAGCTGTCATGGGAGTAGTCCACCATCAAGCCTTCACTGTTGTAAGCCCAGCCATGATAGGAGCAACGCAGATTGCATTTATCCACCGTTCCATTGGTGAGCTTGAGCTGTCGGTGCGCACAGCGGTTCTGCATCGCCGCGAGCTCGCCGTCTTCGCTCCGATACAAGGCAATGGAAGTATTCCAGAAAACCACCTCTTTCACCTGGCCTTTTTTAACCTCGCTGTCGTATTCCACAACGTACCAGCGATCAGGGTCCATTCCGGCGGCGCGGGCCTTTTGCCGTGAGTTTTTAGCTTCCGCAAAAATGGGAGGCGGTGATTTCGTCTGAGCGTTGTTCATCTTTAGAGCTCCGGTACGTGATTAAGTCAGAGTTGATTGATTATTTGGCAGGGACTATCAGGCCTCTACGCAAGAAATCTTCGTAGGCTTCCCGCACCGCTTGTGATAATTGGGTGGGTTGGTAGCCCAGTTCTTGTTTCGCCTTATCGTGATCAGCCCGGCGGCGCATCTGGAGCAAGCGCACAGCACCCGGTGTGAAGCGCCGGGGCAAGTTGGGGAATGCCCGAAACCAGGTTTTGTCGGCCACTTCCGCCAGCGCGGCCATCAGCAACGGCGGTAACCGCAGCCGGGGTAATGGACGGCCGGTGACTTCCCTGAACAGCGCCATCAGATCGTCCACGCTGGCGTAGGCGGTGCTAAAAATGTACTTCTGCCCGGAACGCCCATGCTGCATCGCTAATAGATGGCCTTCGGCGATATCGCGGCTGGACACGAATTCAAAGCCTCCGGGAATGTAAGCGCGCAGAGAACCGTGAGCATAATCAATCAGTACCCGACCCATCCGCGATGGCACATAATCATGGGGTCCGATGATGGCGCAGGAGGTGGCGACTACGACATTGAGACCATTGGCATGGGCCTTGAGGCATTCATGTTCGGTGAGATGCTTGGTAAAGCCGTAGGGCAGATGGCGGTCGAAAGGATAGAACGGCATATCCTCGTGACTAGAACAGTCGAGCTCGTAACCGGTGGCGCTCAGTGAACCTGACACCACCACTTTTTCAATCCCGTGAAGCTTGGCCGCCTGAAGAATATTGATTGTACCGCGAACGTTGGTATCGAATATTTCGCGCTTATGGGCCGCATTACCTTCAATGGTCGAAACCAAAGCCGCGCAATGGTAAACCCAGGTGCACCCGCGCACGGCGGCGGACACCTCCTCGGTGTTACGCAGGTCGGCGTACACACGCTCCACGTCGAGGCCGCCCAGTGCTCCGTTATCGCGTTCGGCGCGCATCATCACCCGTACTTGCTCGCCATCGGCAAGTAGGCGGCGAGCCAGATTAGCACCCAGGTGGCCAGTGGCTCCTGTAACAAGTGTGATGCCCGCGCTCATGTCATTAATCCGGAGTAGTGACAAGAATGGGACCGAATGAACAGGTAGAGGAGTTTAGGTGTCATGGAGCCCGTTTTAAAAACTCTCTGCAAAACATCAAGCGTATTTTGCACTGCGTTATCCTGATCATTGCAATTTGAATCATATTTTCGAAAGTTCATTTTAATACTTCTAAACCCTTTGCCAAGCGGCGACTATGATTTAACCACGAGAAGGTGTGCTCAACAACTCTGCTTTTAGGTAAAACTGCGCAATTGCCTTTAATTGTTTTTGAGAAATAATGAAGTTTATGCTTCTCATAGGTAAATTTAACGGAATTCCTCGATAATCTGCATCATCTGAATAAGCAGGAATTGATGATACTTTTCAGATGCTCTTTTATCAGAATTGCAAATAGCAATGGTAACGCTTTTGTAGACAGCGTGTAAATTAACGTGCAAAGATTGCCAAAACATTAACAATAGATATGGCGTTTGTAACTCTTCACTTTTTTGCCTAGATCAAGTCCACGTTCATTATACGCATATTACGTGGGATTCAACTCCGAAATACTATCCTGGTTTTTGCACGAATCACTACAACATTGCTTGGCGTTCGCGAAGCAGTTATAACATGACAGAAAATCGTTTAAATGCATCCCAACAACTCCTAAAGATTACCAATCTCTCAATGACTGCAATTGGCACAACTGAGACCGTCAGTGTCAGGTTAAACTCAGCTAATGTTTTAGGCTATCGGACCAAGTTCAGATTTTTCCAGATAAAGACTGTGTTCCAGATAAAGACAGTATTTTTTTAGCATCAAATATACTCTCGAGGTTTTGTACCAGCTAAAAAAATCTTTAAAAGCTAGTCTACCAATGGTACATATTCAAAGCCTTAACAGACTTTCTCTAGATTTCTAGGCCCTTTCAAATACATGAAATATTTGTCTCCGAAACGGACAGCATGTGTTTGATATGGTAACAGAGTCGCCTAAGGTTATACTATTTACGTCAAACAATTCACGAATACTTCCAAGCATAAGCAAATAACCATATTTGCAACTTTTAAATTCTAGAAGGGCTAGGGTTGTAGTTTGAGCATCCTGTTTATCTTCTTGGGAGTTGATGAGGATTCCTTTTAATGGCCTGTCATTTATTTTTTATTCCCGAGCCTTCAGTTTTTTTATTTGGTCAAGTATTTTCATTTGTTGTTCCAAAGAGGATCAGCAGTCACTGATGTGTCAATACTTTTCCGGACACAAAGTTAAGCAGATTTAATTCCATTTCTAATTCTGAAGTGAATCTATAATCCATGGCCAGGCGACGATCGAATGGACTCTGTTAGGGTCGCTTTCAAGGGTTCGCAAGTTGACTTCCAAGTGCTCCTTCAGGGCGTCGATACTGTTTAAGACACGATTGTGAAATGCCTTTTCCCGAAGTTCATCCCATAGATGTTCGACCGGGTTGAGTTCGGGCGAATAGGGCGGTAACGGCAACAAGTATAGATGGGTCGGCAAGCTGA